>JBEVLR010000296.1:0-7251 GCA_040509075.1 Burkholderiaceae bacterium
AGCGCCCGCCGCCGACGGCGCAGGCGCAGCGGCGGGCGTGGCGCCGGCGCTCTGCACGACGGCGATCAAGCTCCCCTGGGAAACGCGCGCGCCGACGGCCACCTTCAGCGCCTTGACGACGCCCGCGTGGGACGACGGAATCTCCATCGAGGCCTTGTCGCTCTCGACCGTGATCAGGCTCTGTTCGGCCTGCACGGTGTCGCCGACCTTGACCAGCAGTTCGATCACCCCGACGTCCTTGAAATCGCCGATGTCGGGCACCGCGATGTCGACCAGGCCGCCTTCGGAAGCCGCGGGCGTCGGCGTCGGCGCGGCAGCAGACGCGGGCGCCGCGGCGGCCGGTGCAGGCGCGACGGCCGGCGCGGAGGCCGCCGACGTCTCGAGCATCAGCAGCAGCGATCCCTCGTTGATCTTGTCGCCGAGCGCGACCTTGAGTTCCTTGACCACGCCCGCGTGCGACGAGGGAATTTCCATCGACGCCTTGTCGCTCTCGACCGTGACGAGGCTTTGCTCCGCCTTCACGGTTTCGCCGGCCTTGACCAGCACTTCGATGATCTGAACGTCCTTGAAGTCGCCGATGTCCGGCACCCTCACTTCAACCAATGCCATATGTCCGTCTCCGTGGAACTGTCGTGATGCGCCCGTGCGCTTTTTGAGGTCGGTGCGGTCTGCGTGCGTCGCGGATCAGGCGTTGAGCGGATTCGCCTTGTCCGCGTCGATGCCGTATTTCCTGATGGCCTCGGCCACGCGCGCGGGCTCGACCTTGCCGTCGTCGGCCAGCGCCTTCAGCGCGGCGACCACGATGTAGTGGCGGTTGATCTCGAAGTGCTCGCGCAGCTTGCTGCGGAAATCGCTGCGGCCGTAGCCGTCGGTGCCGAGCACCTTGTAGGCGCGGCCGGCTGGGATGAACGCGCGGATCTGCTCGGCATAGCTCTTCACGTAGTCGGTCGACGCCACCACCGGGCCGTCGTGCGCGTCGAGCTGGCGGGTGACGAAGGCCGCGCGCGGCTTTTCCGCCGGATGCAGCAGGTTCCAGCGCTCGACCGCCTGGCCGTCGCGGCCGAGCTCGTTGAAGCTCGGGCAGCTCCACACGTTGGCGCCGACCTCCCACTCGCGCTCGAGCAGCTCCTTCGCGGCGATCGATTCGCGCAGGATCGTGCCCGAGCCCAACAGGTTGACCCTGGACTTCGCGACCTTCGCGCTCTCCTGCAGCAGGTACATGCCCTGGATGATCTGCTCTTCGGTGCCGGGCTTCAGGCCGGGCATCGCGTAGTTCTCGTTCAGCAGCGTGATGTAGTAATACACGTTCTCCTGCTTTTCGACCATGCGCTTCAGGCCGTGCTGCATGATCACCGCGATCTCGTGCGCGAAGGTCGGGTCGTAGCTGATGCAGTTCGGGATCGTGCCGGCCAGCACGTGGCTGTGGCCGTCCTCGTGCTGCAGGCCTTCGCCGTTCAGCGTCGTGCGGCCCGAAGTGCCGCCCAGCAGGAAGCCGCGCGCCTGCATGTCGCCGGCGGCCCATGCGAGGTCGCCGACGCGCTGGAAGCCGAACATCGAGTAGTAGACGTAGAACGGGATCATCACGCGGTTGTTCGTCGAATAAGACGTCGCCGCGGCGATCCAGCTGGACATGCCGCCCGGCTCGTTGATGCCCTCCTGCAGGATCTGGCCGCTCTTCGATTCCTTGTAGTACATCACCTGGTCCTTGTCGACCGGCGTGTAGTTCTGCCCCGCGGGGTTGTAGATGCCGATCTGGCGGAACAGGCCTTCCATGCCGAAAGTGCGCGCCTCATCGACCAGGATGGGCACGACGCGCGGGCCGACCTGCTTGTCGCGCAGCAGCGCGGTCAGGAAGCGGACGTAGGCCTGGGTGGTGGAGATTTCGCGCCCTTCGGCGGTCGGGTCGAGCACGGCCTGGAACGCGGACAGCGGCGGCACTTCGAGCGTCTCGTCGGCCTTCTCGCGGCGTTGCGGCAGGTAGCCCCCGAGCGCCTTGCGACGCTCGTGCAGATAGGTCATCTCCGGCGTGTGTTCCTCGGGTTTGAAGAACGGCAGGTCGGCGAGCTTCTCGTCGGGGATGGGGATGTCGAAGCGGTCGCGGAAAGCGCGGACGTCGTCGTCGGTCAGCTTCTTGGTCTGGTGCGCGGTGTTCTTGGCTTCGCCGCTCTTGCCCATGCCGTAGCCCTTGACCGTCTTGATCAGCAGCACGGTCGGCTGGCCGACGGTGTGGACCGCGCGATGGTAGGCGGCATAGACCTTCTGCGGATCGTGCCCGCCGCGCTGGAGGCGCCAGATCTCGTCGTCGCTCATCTTCGCGACCATCTCGAGGGCCTTCGGATCGCGGCCGAAGAAATTCCTGCGCACGAAGGCGCCGTCGTTGGACTTGAAGGCCTGGTAGTCGCCGTCGACCGTTTCCATCATGATCTTCTTGAGCGCGCCGTCCTTGTCGCGCGCGAGCAGCGGATCCCAGTAGCTGCCCCACAGCAGCTTGATGACGTTCCAGCCCGCGCCGCGGAACTCGCCTTCGAGCTCCTGCACGATCTTGCCGTTGCCGCGCACCGGCCCGTCGAGGCGCTGCAGGTTGCAGTTGACGACGAAGATCAGGTTGTCGAGCTTCTCGCGCGCCGCCAATCCGATCGCGCCGAGCGATTCGGGTTCGTCCATCTCGCCGTCGCCGCAGAAGACCCAGACCTTGCGCTTGCCGGTGTCGGCGATGCCGCGCGCGTGCAGGTACTTCAGGAAGCGCGCCTGGTAGATCGCCATCAGCGGGCCCAGGCCCATCGAGACGGTGGGGAACTGCCAGAACCCGGGCATCAGCTTCGGGTGCGGATAGCTCGACAGGCCCTTGCCGTCGACTTCCTGGCGGAAGTTCAGCAGCTGCTCCTCCGAAATGCGGCCTTCCAGGTAGGCGCGCGCATAGATGCCTGGCGACGAGTGCCCCTGGATGTACAGCAGGTCGCCGCCGTGCTCGCCGTCGGCGCCGTGCCAGAAATGGTTGAAGCCGCAGCCCAGCATCGTCGCGAGCGATGCGAACGACGACAGGTGGCCGCCGAGGTCGCCGCCGTCCGCCGGATGCAGGCGGTTCGCCTTGACGACCATCGCCATCGCATTCCACCGCATGTAGGCGCGCAGGCGCTCTTCGACGGCGACGTTGCCGGGGAAGCGCTCCTCGTCTTCCGGCGCGATGGTGTTGACATAGGCCGTCGTCGCCGAGAATGGCATGTCGATGCCGTGCTGGCGCGCTTGGTCGAGGAGCTGCTCGATCAGGAAGTGGCCGCGCTCCCGGCCCCTGGAGGCGATGACGGCGGACAGGGCGTCCGTCCATTCGCGGGTTTCCTGGGCGTCGCTGTCGTTGGCGGCTGCGCCCGGAACGGATTCGGGAATCGCGGACATCGCTTGTCTCCTGAGCTTATGGCGCTTTTGATCCTGAAGCGCTTTTTGTCCTGATGGACCGGCGGAGTGTCGCACAACTTTCATGCGATTCCAAATGGCGGCAGCGGGTTTCTCATCATGAAATGCGCAGCGATATTCACCGCGAAACCCGCCGCGGAACCGGAGCTCGCCGACCGCCTCGAACGCCGCCTTGCGTGGCGGGCCGAATCGATAATGCCCGGATGCATCCCGCCCAAGAATCCATCCCGCCGCCGTCGCCGTCCTGGGCCCGGCGGCTGTTCGGCCGCTGGTGGCGCAAACAGTCGGCCGCGCGCCAGGATCGTTTCGCGACGCTGGGGCCGCTGGTCTCCGTGCTGCTGTTCCTCGCCGCCATCGTGTTGGCGTTCTGGACGCTGCGCAACGAGGAGATCGAGCGCGCCACCGATGCCGTCCGCCGCGACACCGAAATGGCGCAGCAGCAGATCCGCGCGCGGCTCAGCGAAGACCAGGAGCTGATGGTGCGCCTGACGCGCGACATCGTGACGCGCGACGTCGACACCGACAGCTTTTTGGCGCAGACCGCCAGCTTCGCCCCCTCGCGGCCGGAGCTCACGCAGGTGATCTGGCTGAACGCCGACCGCACGCCGCGCGCCACGCTCCTCGGCTCGATCTTCCGCGGCGCGGCGAGCCTGCGCGCGAGCGCCGAGGATCCGTCGCTGCCGGCGCAGGGCGCGCGCACCGCGTCCGAGGCCGCGTTCGTGGCCGCCCGCAACTCGCACCTGCCGCAATTCTCGCGTCCGTTCACCGACGTCGACGGCACCGCGGTCTTCCAGGTGCAGATCCCGCTGATCTCGCACGCCAGCTTCGCCGGCACGCTGGTGGCCGAATACTCGATCGAGGCGCTGCTGCGCCACGCCGTCCCCGAAGAAGTGACGAAACGGCGCGCGATCGAGGTGCTGGACGAACATGAGGAACTGCTCGCCAGCACGATCACGTCGATGCCGGGGCGGCCCACGGCCGTGCCGTCGATCGCGTTCGAGGCGCCGCTCGCGCCCGCCTCCAACGGACTGATCCTGCGCGGCCTCGGATACCGGACGTCGATCGGCCTGATCTCGAACTCGCTGTTCTGGATGGTGCTCGCGCTGTCGGGGCTGACCGTCTGGATGCTGCTGGGCACCTGGCGCCACGTGCGCCGGCGGGCGCAGATCCAGGGCGCGCTGATCCACGAGACGAATTTCCGCCGGGCGATGGAGAACTCGATGCTGACCGGCATGCGCGCGATGGACATGGAGGGCCGCATCACCTACGTGAACCCGGCCTTCTGCGCGATGACGGGCTTCGCCGACAGCGAGCTCGTCGGCAGGCTGCCGCCGTTCCCGCACTGGCCTCACGACCGCATCGAGGAGAACGCGCGGCTGCTGCAGCAGGAGCTGCAGGGCCGCAGCCCCGCCGGCGGCATCGAGGTGAAGATCATGCGCAAGGACAGCTCGGTCTTCGACGCGCGGATGTACGTGTCGCCGCTGATCGACGCCAAGGGCGTGCAGACCGGCTGGATGACTTCGGTCACCAACATCACCGAAGCCAAACGGGTGCGCGACCAGCTGTCCGCGTCGCACGAGCGCTTCACGACGGTGCTGGAAGGCCTGGACGCGGCGGTGTCGGTGCTGTCGGTGCAGCAAGGGCACCTGCTGTTCGCGAACCGCTCGTACCGGCTGTGGTTCGGCTCCGACGCGCTCGTGCACACGGTGCTCGCCGGCGGCATCGACGCCGACGCGCCCGCGCCCGCCGCCGACGATCCGGTCGACGGCTACGGCAGCCCGCCGGCCCCGGAGGCGAACGGCGCCGGCACCGCGCCGCGCGAGGTGTTCGTCGAGACGCTCGACAAATGGTTCGACGTCCGCGCGCGCTACCTGCAGTGGACCGACGGCCGTCTCGCGCAGATGCTGATCGCGACGGACATCACCGCCCGCCTGCGCGCCGAGCAGCTCGCGCAGCAGCAGGCCGACCGCGCGCACTTCACGAGCCGCCTGATCGCCGTCGGCGAAATGGCGTCGTCGGTGGCGCACGAGCTCAACCAACCGCTGACGGCCATCTCGAACTATTGCAGCGGCATGGTCTCGCGCGTGCGCAACGAATCGATCGGCAAGGACGACCTGGTCACGGCGCTGCAGAAGACCGCGAAGCAGGCCGAGCGCGCCGGCCACATCATCCACCGCATCCGCAACTTCGTGAAGCGGCGCGAGCCGCAGCGCCAGGTCGCCCAGGCGCGCGAGATGGTGGACGACGCCGTCGAGCTCGCCGGCATCGAGCTGCGGCGGCGCAACGTGGGCATCCAGGTGTACGTCGCGCAACGGCTGCCGCCGCTGCTGGTCGACCCGATCCTGATCGAACAGGCGCTGCTGAACCTGCTGAAGAACGCGGCCGAGGCGAGCGACGGCGCGCAGCTGCCGCCGGCGCGCCGCCACATCGAGCTGCGCGTCGTGCCGCGCTACACGCCCGACGAAGGCGGCGTGATCGAATTCAGCGTCAGCGACCGCGGCCCGGGGCTGAAGGACGACGTGCTCAACCGCCTCTACGAAGCGTTCTTCTCGACCAAGGCCGAAGGCATGGGGATCGGGCTGTCGTTGTGCCGCTCGATCATCGAGGCCCACCGGGGCCGGATCAAGGCGCAGAACCTCTACAATGGTTCGGCGGTAGTGGGCTGCACGTTCTCCTTCACCTTGCCGGTGGAAACCTCCCACAAGATCGAAGCCGCGGGCGCGATTGCCGCGTTCGAGGCCAGCGCCAACCCCGACACGAACGCCGCATCCCCCTGAAGCCGGCCCCGCCGTCCCGAGGGCGAAGGACAGCTGGGTGCGACGCACGGAGCTTTACTGAATGAGCCTGATTCCCAAGAAGGGCACCGTCTATGTCGTCGACGACGACGAGGCGGTGCGCGATTCGCTGCAATGGTTGCTCGAGGGCAAGGACTACCGGATAAAGTGCTTCGACTCCGCGGAGTCCTTCCTGTCGCGCTTCGATCCGCGCGAAGTCGCCTGCGTCATCGCCGACATCCGCATGGACGGGATGAGCGGGCTCGAACTCCAGGATCGCCTGCTCGAGCGCAAGAGCCCGCTGCCCATCGTGTTCGTGACCGGCCATGGCGACGTGCCGATGGCCGTCTCGACGATGAAGAAGGGCGCGATGGATTTCATCGAGAAGCCGTTCAAGGAAGACGACCTCGTGTCGCTCGTCGAACGCATGCTCGACCAGGCGCGCTCGGCGTTCTCGCAGCATCAGGAGCAAGCCAGCCGGGACGCCCTGCTGCAGCGCCTGACCACGCGCGAGGCGCAGGTGCTCGAACGCATCGTCGCCGGCCGCCTGAACAAGCAGATCGCCGACGACCTGGGCATCAGCATCAAGACGGTCGAGGCGCACCGGGCCAACATCATGGAGAAGCTCAACGCGAACACCGTCGCCGATCTGCTCAAGATCGCCCTCGGACAGGCGGCACCGGCCAAGGCCTAGCGGCCTGCCGCTTGCACGAGCAACCTCCTGTTTCCACGCCTGCGCAAGCGGGCGTTTTTACTTGAACGATCGAAAACGATGACAGCCCAACTGATCGACGGCAACGCCCTCGCCCGACAAATCCGCTCCGAGGTCTCCGGCCGCACCGCGGCGCTGAAGGCGCGCGGCATCCAACCCGCCCTGTCCATCATCCTGGTGGGCGAAGACCCGGCCAGCCAGGTCTACACGAAGCACAAGGTCAACGACAGCACCGAGACGGGCCTGCAAGCCACGCTCGAACGCTACCCCGCCGACATGAGCGAGGCCGAACTGCTGCTGCGCATCCACGCGCTCAACGTCGACAACCAGGTGCACGGCATCCTGGTGCAGCTG
>JBEVLR010000297.1:0-6611 GCA_040509075.1 Burkholderiaceae bacterium
CCCGGGTACGCACGGAGAAATCGATGTGTTCAGCCTCGGCGCCGACGGGCAGCCCGGCGGTGAAGGCGACGACGCCGACATCGGCTCCTGGCAGTAAGCAGCGCACCACGGCCGCCGGCTTCAGCCTGCTGGAGCTGATGGTCGTGATGCTGATCGTCGCGCTGGCCACCGGACTGGTCACGCTCTCGATGCGCGACTCCGCCCAGAACAAGGTGGAAGAGGAAGGCGCGCGCCTGGCCGCGCTGCTCGAGAGCGCGCGCACGCAGTCGCGCATCGTCGGCACCGACGTGCGCTGGGCGCCCGCCGCCGACGGCGGCGGCGACTTCGAGTTCATCGGCTTGCCCGCGCTCGCGACCCGGGAGCTGCCCAGGCGCTGGCTCGACAGCGGCACGCACGCCGATGTCGTGGGCGCGCCGCAACTGCTGCTGGGCCCCGAACCCCTGCTGCCGGCGCAACGCGTGGTGCTGCGCCTGGGCGACCACGAACTCGCGGTGGGCACCGACGGGCTCTCGCCGTTCCAGATCGTCACCGCCGCCCGCACGGCGGGGGCGCCATGAACCGCGACGCGCGCGGCGGCGCCGGCTTCACGCTGATCGAGGTGCTGGTGGCGGTCGCGATCGTGGCCGTGTCGCTGGCCGCCGGCTCGCGCGCCGCGAGTTCGGTGGTCGACACGTCGCAGCGGCTGGCCGACGTCACGCTCGCGCAATGGTGCGCGCAAAACGAGCTCACCGAGCTGCGCCTGGCCGACCAGCTGCCGCCGGTCGGCGTCACCCCGTTCAACTGCAGGGAAATGGGGCGCGATTTCAAGGGACGGGTGAAGACGCAGTCGACGCCCAATCCGAGCTTCCGCCGCGTCGACGCGATCATCTCCGACGCCGGCGACCGGGAACTGCTGACGATCGCCACCGTGATGTCGCGCCCATGACGACCGGCGCCCGTCCGGCCGCGAGGCCGCGCCGCGCCGCGGGCTTCACGCTCGTCGAGGTGCTGGTCGCGCTGTTCATCCTGGCGCTGCTCGCCGCGATGGCGTTCCGCGGCGTCGACGCGCTGGTGCATGCGAAGGAGGGGGCGCTGGCGTCCACCGACCGCACGCTGCAGCTCAACACCGGCATGGCGCAGTTCGACTACGACGTCTCGCACATCGTCGACAGCAAGGTGCTGCCCACGCCGATCATGTTCGACGGCGCCACGCTGCGCATCGCGCGGCGCGCGCCCGACGGCATCCAGCTGGTGCTGTGGACGCTGCAGGACCGGCGCTGGCAGCGCTGGGCCGGGCCGCCCGTCACGCACATGTCGGAGTTGACCGACCAATGGCTGCGCAGCCAGCAGTGGGACGCGATCAGCGGCAACGCCGTGACCGTGCTGCGCCAGGCCGACGACTTCCAGGTCTACCTCTACAACAACGGCTGGAGCAACGTGCAGTCGACGCAGGGGGCGCAGCCGGCGGCGCCGGCGGCTTCCGGCGCCTCGGCGCCCGGGCCGGGCGCGGCCGCGGTCGCCGGCACCGTGCCGACCGGCATCCGCATCGTGGTCAAGGTGCCCGCGGGCGAGATCACGCGCGAAAAGGAGCTGCCGCATTGGTGACGATCCTCTCCCGGCCGCCGCGCGCCCGCCGCCGCCTCGGCCGGGCCCGCCAGCGCGGCGCCGCCATCCTGATCGCGATGCTGATCATGACGCTCGTGGCGACGCTGGCCGCCGGCATGGTGTGGCTGCAGTGGCGCGGCATCGAGGTCGAGTCGGCCGAACGCGCCCGCGGCCAGGGCGAATGGCTGTTGAACGGCGCGCTCGATTGGGGCAACCTGATCCTGAAATCGTCGATCCGCAACGGCCATGTCGAAGACGACCTCACGCAGCCCTGGGCGACCCCGCTGGCCGAGACCAAGTTGTCGAGTTTCCTGTCGGCCGACGGCAGCCGAACCGACGGCAGCGGGCCGGACGCCTTCCTGTCGGGCCAGATCACCGACATGCAGTCGCGCTACAACTTGTACAACCTGGTCGTGCAGACCGACCCGGCGCAGGCGCGCAACGAGATCATCCGGCTGCAGCAGCTGTGCGGCGCGATCGGCGTGTCGTCGGACATCGCGACGGCGATCGCGTCCGGACTGGCGCAGAGCTATGCGGCCGAGACGGCGGCCGCGGTCGACCCCGGGCAGAAGGACGCCACCAGCGCGGTATTGATGCCGCGCCAGATCGACGATCTGGCGTGGTACGGCATCGATCCGAAGGTGATCCGCCAGATCGAGCCTTTCGTCGCGATCATCCCCCCGCCGACGGCCGCCACGACCCTGGTGAATGCGAACACCGCGTCGGCCGAGGTGCTGATGGCCGCGATGCCGGCCATCGGCCGCGCGGCCGCGGATCAGATCATCCAGCGACGCCAGCAGAAGCCCTTCCAGACCGTCGCCGAGGTGACGGCGATCGCCGGCTCCGGCAACCCGGGCGCCGCGGGCGCCGCCGCGCCGCCGCCGCCCATCGTCGACGTGAAATCGAGCTACTTCGAGATCTACGGCCAGTTGCGCTATGAGCAGCACGTGATCCGCGAGCGTTCCATCGTCTACCGCGTCAATCCGATCCTGGTGCGCGTGTTGCGCCGCGAACGACTGCCGCCCGACGTGCCGTGACGGGCCGCCGGCGACGCCGACGAGCCGCGCCCGACCAACGCATAAACAAAGCCACAATAGGCGGGGAAAAATCCCGTCCCGCCCTTGCCCCGGGCCGCATTCGCGCCGTCGGCCGGAGCGCGGACGCTTTCGTCATCGCCGCGCCCGCACCGCTCCTCGCGCCGGGATCACCGCCGGATTTAAGGTAAATTCGCATCCGCCCACCCATGTCCACGCTGATCATCCTGTTCGCGGCCCAGCCTCGGCTCGCTGCCCCGACGACCGCTGGCCATATTGCACCGGCCGAATTCGATTACGTGCTGAGCGCCGACGGCCAGCGGGTGACCGACCACGGCCGCGCCGCCGCCTCGGCGCTGCCGCGGGCGATCACGGTCGTGGCCGTGCTGCGTCCGGGCGACGTCGCGTTCCAGAAAATCGCGTTGCCGAAAGCGCCCGCGGCGCGCATGCGGGCCGCGCTCACCGGCGTGATGGAAGAAGGCCTGCTCGAGGACGAGTTCGACGTGCATCTCGCGGTCTCGCCGGGCGCCAAGGGCGGCGCCGAGGGCTGGGTCGCGGTCGTCAACAAGCCGTGGCTGCGCGCGCAGCTCGATGCGCTGGAGGAAGCCGACGTCGCGCTCGAACGCGTCGTCCCGTCGTGGTGGCCCGATTCGGGCGTCGCCGGCCATACGTTCCGCGAAGGCGGCCCCGACGATCCGCCGCGGCTCGCCTGGCGCGACGACCAAGGCGTGCTGTGCGTGCCGCTCGCCAGCCCGGTGTCGCGGGCGCTCCTCACCGCCTTGCCCGACGGCACCGTGGTGCGCTGGACCGCCACGCCCGAGACCGCCCTCGACGCCAGCGAGTTCGCCGGCATGCCGGTGGCCTCGGTGACCGACGAGGAGCAGGCGCTGCGCGCCGCGCGTTCCGGCTGGAACCTGCTGCAGTTCGACCTCGCGCCGCAGCGCCGCGGCGTGAAGCAGGTGCGCGACATCGCCGCGCGCTTCGCGTTCGATCCGGCCTGGCGCGTGACGCGCCTCGGACTCGCCGCGCTCGCCGTCGTGACGCTGGCGGGACTGAACCTGCGCGCGCTGCAGGAGCACCGCGCCGTCGCCGACAAGCAGGCCGCGCTCGCCGCGACGGTCACGGTCGCGTTCCCGAACATCCGGACGGTCTACGATCCGGCCGCCCAGGCGGGCAAGGCGATCGACGGGCTGCGCGCCGCCGCGGGCCGCCCCGGGGACGGCGACATCGAGACCTTGCTGCAAGCCGCCGAATCGGCCTGGCCGCAAACGCATTCGCCCATCGACGGCCTCAGGTTCGAACCCGGCAAGCTGACGTTGCCGGCGGTCGGCTGGACGCCGCAGGAGATCGAACGCTTCACCACCCAACTGCGCGCGGCCGGCGTCGACGTGCAGTCGGGCGCGGGCAAGCTCGTGCTCAGCCGTCGCCCGCAGGACGGCCCGGCGACGCGAGGCCACGCATGACGCCGCCCGACAACCCGCAGGCCGAACTCGTGCGCCGTTACGGCGCGCTCGCGCCGCGCGAACGGATGATGCTGGGCGTGATGGCGGCGGCGCTCGCCTTCCTCGCGGCCTGGATGCTGCTCGTGCGCCCGGCCTGGAACACGCTCGCCCAGGCACCCGCCCAACGCGCGCGGGCCGACCTGCAACTGCTGCAGATGCAGGCGCTGGCCGCCGAGGCCAAGGAGCTGCGCGCGCTGCCGCCGGTGGCGCCCGCGCAGGCCGAACAGGTGCTCAAGGCGGCCACCGACCAGCTCGGCGGCAAAGGCCGGCTGTCGGTGCAGAACGACCGCGCGACGCTGTCGTTGGCCGGCGCGACCGGCGAAGACCTCCGCCAATGGCTGATCCAGGCCCGCGGCGGCGCCCGTGCCCGTCCGGTCGAAGCGTCGCTGACCCGCGCCGGCGACGGCTACAAGGGCACGCTGACCGTGGTGATCGGATCGCCGTGACGGGCGCCGTCTTCGGGACGTTCGTCTGATGGGCCTCGTCCGCCTCCGGCCGTCCCGATCCAAGGCGCGCGCGTCTTTCGCGCCGCCCCCGGTCGAAAGGCAAGTGCGCACGCTGCGCATGAACGGGCGGTTCGCGCTCATCGGCGCCGCGCTCGGGCTGGCGGTCGGCGCGGTCGCCTTCCTGCCCGCCAGCCTGGTCGCCGGCGCGGTCGCGCGCGCGACCGACGGACAGTTCATCCTGGCGGAGGCCGAAGGCACCGTCTGGAACGGCAGCGCCCTGCCGGTGCTGACCGGCGGCCCGGACAGCCGGGACGCGTCGGTGCTGCCGTCGCGCCTCGAATGGCGCCTGCGGCCGCGATGGAACGGCGTCGCCCTGCACTTGTCGCAGGACTGCTGCCTGGCGCACGGCGTCGACCTGCAGGTGCGGCGTCGGCTGGACGCGTGGCAGGTGGCGATCGTCGGCCCCGACGAAACCGGAGCCCCGGACGCGCCGGACGCGCCGCCGTCGCGCGCGGCGGTCGCCTCGGGCGAGCTGTCTCCCGCGGCGGTCGCGATGGCGGCGGCCACGCCGATCGGGCAGTGGCCGATGGGCTGGCTCGAAGGACGCGGATTCCCGTGGAACACCATCCATCCCGGCGGCCTGCTGACGCTGACGACGCACCGGCTGTCGTTCCTGCTGCGGGACGGGCACTGGCGCACGCTGGGAAGCGCGCAGGTCGAGATCCGCCAGGCGTCGTCGCGGCTGACGACGCTCGACACGCTGGGCACCTACCGCATCCTGATCGAAGCCGACCCGGGCACCGAGACCCGGCCCGGCGAAGGCGCGACGCGCGCCATCGTCTGGATCTCCACGCTCGACGGCGCGCTGGTCATCGACGGCCGCGGCCTGATCGGCGCGACGGGCGCGCGGCTGCGGGCCGAGGCCCATGCCGCGGCGGGCTCCGAATCCGCCCTCAACAACTTGCTGAACCTCATCGGCCGGCGCAACGGTGCGCTGTCCGTCATCTCGATCGGATGATCATGGAACGAACCGCTTTCCCCCGCCGCCGTCCGCCCGCCCCCGCCAAAGCGCTCGCGATCGCCCTGCTGGCCGCGTCGCTCGGACAACCGGCCCGCGCCGCGACGGCCAAGGCCGCGGCGGCCCCGGCGGGCGACGACCTCGCGGTGCCCACGGCGCGCGCGCGCGGCACGCCGGTGACGCTGAATTTCGTCAACGCCGACATCGAAGCCGTCTCGCGCGCGATCGGCGCGATGCTCAACCGCGACATCCTCGTCGACCCGCGCGTCAAAGGCACGATCACCGTCTACAACGACAAGCCCCAGCCGCTCGGCGAAGCCTATCGCAACTACCTGTCGGCCCTGCGCGGGCTGGGGTTCGCGGTCGTCGAATCGGGCGGATTCCTGAAAGTGGTGCCGGAAGCCGACGCGAAACTCCAGACCGGCATGGTGTCGGTGGGCGCGCCGTCCCAACGCGGCGACCAGGTGCTGACGCAGATCTTCAAGCTCCAGCACGAAAACCCGAACAACCTCGTCGCGGTGCTGCGCCCGCTGATCACCGCGAACAACACGATCAACGCCAGCCCGGCGAGCAACTCGCTGGTCATCACCGACTACGCGGACAACCTGCAGCGCCTGGGCAAGATCATCGCCGCGCTCGACCAGCCGGCCGGCGCCGATCTCGAGGTCGTGCCGCTGAAGAACGCCGTCGCGTCCGACATCGTGCAGACGGTGCAGAAGCTGATCGACGGCGGCACCGTCGCCACCCCGGGCGTCCAGAACCAGGGCGGCGGCGCCTCGGTGATCGTCGAGAACCGCACGAATTCGCTGATCGTGCGGACGGCGAGCCCGTCGCGGATGGCGCAGGCGCGGCTGATCATCGACAAGCTCGACCAACCCGCCGCCGGCGGCGGGCCGGCCGGCAACATCTGGGTCGTCTACCTGAAGAACGCCGACGCGACCAAGCTCGCGGAAGTGCTGCGCGCGGCCTCCGCGGCCACCGGCGGCACGGGCACCACCGGCGGCGGCGGCGGCGGCACGGGCACCAC
>JBEVLR010000298.1:0-23343 GCA_040509075.1 Burkholderiaceae bacterium
TCGGCTTCCCGACCGAGCACGGCTTGACGGCGCATGCGTTCTTCTACCCGCCGGCCAACCCGCGCTTCCACGGCCCTGCGGGCGAGCGGCCGCCGCTGATCGTCGTCAGCCACGGCGGGCCGACCTCGGCGGCGAGCAGCACGCTGAAACTCGCGATCCAATTCTGGACCAGCCGGGGCTTCGCCGTGCTCGACGTCAACTATGGCGGCAGCACCGGCTTCGGCCGCGCCTACCGGCGCCTGCTGAGCGGGCAGTGGGGCATCGTCGACGTGCAGGACTGCGTCGCCGGCGCGCGTTTCCTCGCGCGGCAGGGGCTCGCCGACGTCGACCGGCTCGCGATCCGCGGCGGCAGCGCCGGCGGCTTCACGACGCTGTCCGCGCTCGCTTTCCACGACGTGTTCAAGGCCGGCGCGAGCTATTACGGCGTGGCCGACCTGCGCGCGCTCGACGCCGACACGCACAAGTTCGAATCGCGCTACACCACCGACCTGATCGCGCCCGGCCCCGAGCGCGAGGCGCTGTATGCCGAACGCTCGCCGATCCATCACGCGCATCGCATGTCGTGCCCGATGATCTTCTTCCAAGGCCTCGACGACAAGGTGGTGCCGCCCGCGCAGTCCGAGGCGATGGTCGCGGCGCTGCGCGCGCGCGGCCTGCGCGTCGCCTACCTGTCGTTCGAGGGCGAAGGGCACGGCTTTCGCAAGAAGGAATCGCTGCGGCGCGCGTTGGAGGCGGAGCTGTCGTTCTACGCGCAGGTGTTCGGATTCGAGCCGGCGGACGAGGTGCCGCGCGTGCGGCTCGAATGATCCCGGTCCGGGGCGGCGCGGCTCAGGTGGCGGCCGAGGCCGGGTTGCGCGGCAGCCGCAAGCGCTCGGGCGCCAGGTACTGCTGCCGGTAGGTTTCGAACGGCATCGTGTCCGCCGCCTCGATGCGGCGTTGTTCGGCCAGCGATTCGTCGGCCAGCGCGGCCAGGCGCCGCGCGACGTCGGGCGCCAGATCGAGCGCGAGCATCCGCCGGCGGGTGTCGCGCGAACGCGCGCGCAGGAATGCGTCGTGCGAGCCGCCGTGCTCCCGCCGCATCTCGGCCAGCACGCGCGCCGACGGCAGCGTGTCGGGCTCCATCACGGCGGCGCGCGCGGCGGCCAGCGCTTCGCCGTGGGCATCGGTGCCGGCCTGGGCGTCGAGCCAGGCGGCGATGGGCCCGCATTCGGTCAGGATTTCCTGGAGCCAGTCGGACAGCAGGGTCTCGACGCCGCCGCGCTCCAATCTCAGGCCCGGTTCGCGGCCGCGCGCGGCCACGCGCTGCTGATTGCGCGCGAGCTCGGCGACTTCATACGGCGAGTCCAGCGGGCTGTCGTCGAGCAGGCAGTGGAGCAGGAACATGTCGATCATGCGCATCGTGGACGGCGCGATGCCGGCCGGCACGAACGGATCGAGATCCATGCAGCGCACCTCGATGTATTCGACGCCGCGCTCGCGCAACGCGTGCAGCGGGCGTTCGCCGGGCAGGGTCACGCGCTTCGGGCGGATCGTGCCGTAGAACTCGTTCTCGATCTGCAGCAGGCTGTCGCTGAGCTGCCGGTACGCCCCGTCGGGCCCCTGGATGCCGATCTTCTCGTAGGCGGGATAGGGCCGCACGAGCGCGTCGGCGAGCGAGGCGGCGTAGCTGTCGAGGCTGTTGTAGCTGACCGAAAGCGAGGTCTGCGCGTCGCTCTGATAGCCGAGGCGGCCCATGCGCAGCGACGTCGCGTGCGGCATGTGGGCGGTGTCGGGGCCGAGCGGCTGCAGCGCGTGGGGCGTGCCTTCGAGAAAGGAGGACGGCACGGCCGGCGACGCGCCGAACAGGTACAGCAGCAGGAACGAATGGCGGCGGAAATTGCGGATCAGGCCGAAATATTCGGCGGTGGTCACCTCGGGCAGCGACCAGTTGTAATGGATGCCCGAAATCGTCTGCATGCGGCGCCCGTAGCGATGGCACAGGCCCGTGCGGTACACCGTCTTCGCCTGCCCGACGTTGGACGTCCCGTAGACGCCCAGCGGGATCTGGGCATCGGGCGGCAGCGAGCAGGGCATGCTGCCGACCCACATCATCTCGTCGCCGAGCGCGCGGTAGACCACCTGGTGCACCTGCGTGAGCTCGGCTTCGCAGGCCTCGACGGCGCGATGCACCCCGGTCACCAGCTCGAGCTGGGCTTCGCTGAAATCGGTCGTGATGTGGGGATGCGTCAGCGCGGCGCCGAGCGCCTGCGGATGGGGCGTGCGCGCGAGCGCCCCGTCGGGCGTGACGCGCAGGCTCTCCTTTTCCACGCCCCGGCCCATCGCCTCCAGGCGCGTCGCGCCGAGCGCCTTCAGGCGTTGCTGTAAACCGCGCATATGGCGCTCCTGGATGCTTTCCTGGCGCGAAAGGTAGCGGAAATCGCCCGGGCTTGCTGGTGTCGGGCTGATGCCGCGTTGGCCGGCCTTGTGGTAGGGCGGGCGATGCGGCGATCGTCAGCCGGGCGCGCCGGCACGGCACCGGGGCGGACGCGGGCGGCCGGTCACCGCCGCGGTTCGTCGTGGCTGCGGCTGTGGCCGTGCGCGTGCCCATGGCCGTGATCGCAGCCGGGGCCGTGCACGTGCGGCGCGGGCTGGCCGACGACCGCGACGGCGATCGGCTTGCGCGGCGCCGCGGGCCCGACGTCCGACGCGGCCTGATCGTGATCGTGCCGCGCGCCATGGTCGCGAGCGCCATGGGAATGGCCGTGCGGCGCGTGATCGTGGCCGTCGCGCGCGGGGGCGTGCCCGTGCGGGTGCGCGCGATCGCCGGGGCCGTGGGCGCCGCTCTCGGGCTCGAAGGCGTCGCTCGCCTCCTGGACGACCAGATGCCGCCTGCGCAGCAGCTCGGCGAGCGCGTGATCGGGTTCCAGCAGCAGGCGATCGGGCCGCAGCTCGAGCGGCACGTGGCGCTCGCCGAGGTGGTGGGCCGCGCGCATCAGGTCGAACGGCGTCCCGTGATCGCCGCAGTGCGTGACGACCAGCACCGGCTGCCGGGCCGCCTTCACGCGCACCAGCGAGCCGTCTTCGGCCACCAGCACATCGCCTCCGCGCAGCGCGGCGCCGTGCGGCAGGAGCACGTCGAGCGGGCGGCCGAACGAATCCACGGCGTCGATGCGGCTGCGGCGCCGGACGTCCCAATCCAGCTCCACTTCGCTCGCGCGGCGCAGCAGCGCGGCGCTGAGGCCTTTGCCGCCGGCGATGAGTTTGCCCACCTTCAGGGCGGTCTTGTCGCCGTTCATCTCACTCGACCTCCACGCCTTTCCAGAACGCGACGCGTCCTTTGATCTCGGCCGCCGCTTCCGTGGGCTCGGGGTAGTACCAAACGGCTTCGGGATTCATCTCGCCGTCGACGACCAGCGTGTAGTAATGAGCCTGACCCTTCCACGGGCAACTCGTGCGGTGGTTGCTGAAGGTGACGTATTCGCGCTTCAAGCTGCTTTCGGGGAAGTAATGGTTGCCTTCGACGACGACGATGTCGTCGCTGTCGGCCACCACGGCCCCGTTCCAGATGGCTTTCATTCCAGGTCTCCGGCGACGCCGCGGCGGCATCGCGCGCGGAACGGCCGTATTTTCGCAGGAGCGCGCGGCCGCGGCCGGTGCAAGGACATCCCGCGCGGCGCGGCGGCCGCCGCTCACAGGCTCACTTCGGCAGCGGCAGGTTGGTGCGCAATTTCCCTTGCCGATCGACTTCGAGGCCGGGCGCGTGCGGCAGCGGCCTCCACTCGGGCCTCGCCAGCGGCTGCCGGGCGACGCGGTCGCCGAGCTGTTTGCGGGGCAGGGGATCGGATTCGCCAGCAACTTTCATATGCCCTCCGTCAGAATGCGATCGTCTAAACATCGGCAAGCGGCGAGCCGGCGCGGCTCCCGATCATTCAACGACGATCAGGCCCATGGCGTTGACGTCGTTGCGACGCGCCCGCTCGGCGGCCGCGTCGTGATCCAGTGTCTGCGCGGCGCGGCGCGCGTTGCCCCGGCATGCGAAGTCTCGGCTCGGAAAACGTCGTCGGCCCGGCCCGGGCGCGGCCGCGCCGGCATTTGACTTTGCCGATCGGACGTTCCATCCTCGCGCCGATCCGAATCGCCGAGGAGCCGCGTTGAACCATCCGATCGCCGTTTTGTCCCTGATGTCGGGGTTGCTCGCCGTCGCCGGCTGCGCGCGGGCGCCCGTGCCCACCGCTGCGCCGGCGCCCGTCCCGCCGTCCGCCTTCCGGCCCGCCGAGTTCGGGCCGCCGCCGCAGGCGCTCGATTGCCCGTCGGAGCTGCCGGCGGGGACACGCTGCCTCGGTGGCCGCGACGGGGTCGGCGCCGACTACCTCATCGCGGTGCCTTCGCCCTGGAACGGCGTGCTGGTGCTGCATGCGCACGGCGGCCCGACGCTCGGGCCGCCGAAAGCGGCGCGCGCGCGGGAAGATCTGCAGCGCTGGGCGGTGATGGTCAAGGCCGGCTACGCGTGGGCGGGATCGACCTACCGCGACGGCGGCGTGCAGGTGCATGCCGCGGCCGAGGACACCGAGCGCCTGCGTCGCTTGTTCGTGCGCGACGTCGCGCGGCCGAGCGTGACGGTGCTGCACGGGCAGTCCTGGGGCGCGAGCGTCGCGGCGGTCGCCGCCGAGGCCGACGCCGTCGACCCCGGCACCGGCCGCCGGCCCTATGACGCGGTGCTGCTGACCAGCGGCGTGCTCGCCGGCGGCACGCGGGCGTACGATTTCCGGCTCGACCTGCGGGTCGTCTACCAAGCCTTGTGCGGCAACCATCCGCGCCCCGACGAGCCGCCTTATCCGTTGTGGATGGGCTTGCCGCAAGGCACGGCCATGACGCGCGCCGAGCTCGCCCGCCGGGCCGATGAATGCCTCGGCGTCCAGCAGCCGGCGGCGCGGCGCACGCCTGACCAGCAGCGGCGCCTGAAGACGATCCTCGACGTCGTCCACATCCCCGAGCGGACGCTGCTGAACCACCTCGGCTGGGCGACGTGGCAGTTCCAGGACATCGCGCTGCACCGCACGGGCGGCGGCAGCGCGTTCGGCAACATGGGGGCCGTCTACGCCGGCTCCGACGACGATGCGGGGCTCAACGCGCGCGTCGCGCGCTACCGCGCGGATCCGGCGGCGGTGGCCCGCTTCGGCGCCGACAGCGACCCGACCGGACGCATCCCGGTTCCCGTGCTGACGGTGCACGCGGTCGACGACCCCGAAGCCTTCGTCGAGATGGACGACACCTTCCTCGCCACGATGCGCCGCGCCGGCACCGACGGCCATCTCGTGCAGACCTTCACCGCCGACCACGAGCACAGCTACCTGACCGATCCGGCCTACCCGACGTTGATGGCGGCCCTGCTGGCGTGGGCCGCCGGCGGCGCGAAGCCGACGCCGAGCTCGATCGCGGCGAGCTGCGCGTCGTTCGAGCCGCGTTTCGGCGCCGGATGCCGTTTCCTGCCGGAATTCCACCCGCGGCCGCTGGCCACGCGCGTCGCCGAGCGTGAGCGGCCATGACGGGTTTCCGGGCGGCCCCGGTCGTTCATCCGCAACGGCTGGGGTAAGGGTCGGAACTGAACTCCGCGACGAGCGAATGGGGATGGTGCCTGTCGTGCAGATGGAGCCGGATCTTGTCTCCGGCGGCGCGGATGGAGAGTTCGACGCCGAAGCGCTCCGCCTCCCCGTCGGGCCCGGGCAACTGGATCCACAGCCTGTCCGCGCCGTTGTGGAGCGGAGCCGAAGCGCGGCCCTCGCCCGAGTTCAGGCCCGCCGTCATGGCCGCGAGCCGCCCAAAGGCCCGCAGGCAGGAGGCATGCTGGTCGTCGCTCGGGGGCGCCCCGATCCATTCGATGCAGCCGCGCAACGTCTGGCCGTTCACCAGCGATTTGATCCAGGCGTCGAACACGGGGTGGCCGCCCTGCTGAACCATCTGCAGTCCATCGTGGACGTGTTCACCGCCTTCCGTCCGGGGCCACCGTCCGATTTCGAGCTCGTAGCTCGGCAGCCGGGTGCAGGCCAGGGTACTCTCCACCGTTTGCATGAGCCTTCCCGGATAGCGATCGAATTGCGCCAAGGCGCCGACGAGCGCCATGGCGTCCCGCCTCTTCGACTGCATGAATTCCTCCGACGACAACTTCCGCACGCCGCCCGGAATCGGGCCCCCGGTGGCTGTCAGGTCGAGAGGGAACTCGGCCATCGACAGCGCCATCTGCGCTGACGCATGGCCCAGCAGCGCGAGCCGCTCGGCCGCCAGCGGATGCCTCTGCAGGAAGCCGGCGACCGGCATCGCGGGCTGCCGACTGAGAACCCCTTCAGGAGCGACCTCCCCATGAGCATTTCCCGCCGCATCTTCAGCCTTTCGTTGGGCGCGCTCGGCTGGCCGGGCCGGGCGCGAGCCGCCGACACCATCAAGGTCGGCATCCTGCATTCGCTGTCCGGCACGATGGCGATCTCGGAGACGGTGTTGAAGGACACCGCGTTGATGACCATCGCCGAAATCAACGCCGCGGGCGGCGTCCTCGGCAGGCGGCTGGAGCCGGTCGTCGTCGATCCGGCGTCGAACTGGCCGCTGTTCGCCGAAAAGGCGCGCCAGCTGATCGCGCAGGACAAGGTCGCCGTCGTCTTCGGCTGCTGGACCAGCGTCTCGCGTAAGTCGGTGCTTCCGGTCTTCGAGGAACTGAACGGCCTTCTGTTCTACCCCGTGCAGTACGAAGGCGAGGAACTGAGCAAGAACGTGTTCTACACCGGCGCGGCGCCGAATCAGCAGGCGATCCCGGCCGTCGAATACCTGATGTCCAAGGACGGCGGCTCGGCCAAGCGCTTCGTGCTGCTCGGCACCGACTATGTCTATCCCCGCACGACCAACAAGATCCTGCGCGCCTTCCTGCACAGCAAGGGCGTCCAGGACGGCGACATCCTGGAGGAATACACCCCGTTCGGCCACAGCGACTACCAGTCCATCATCGGGCGGATCAGGAAATTCGCCGGAGAAGGCAAGAAAACCGCCGTCGTCTCGACCATCAACGGCGATTCGAACGTGCCGTTCTACAAGGAGCTGGGCAACCAGGGATTGAAGGCGACCGAGGTGCCCGTCGTGGCGTTCTCGGTCGGCGAGGAAGAGCTGCGCGGCGTCGACCCGAAGCCGCTGGCCGGCCATCTGGCCGCGTGGAACTACTTCATGTCGATCAAGAATCCGACGAACACGGCCTTCATCAAAGAGTGGTCGGATTATGCGAAGAAGAACAATTTGCCGGGCGACCGGGACAAGCCGCTGACCAACGATCCCATGGAAGCCACCTACATCGGCATCCGCATGTGGGCGCAAGCGGCCGAGAAGGCCAAGTCCGTCGACACCGACAAGGTGATCGCGGCGATGGCCGGGCAGACGGTCATGGCCCCGGGCGGCTTCGTCGCGACCATGGATGCCAAGAACCATCACCTGCACAAGCCGGTGTTCATCGGCGAGATCAGGGCCGACGGCCAGTTCAACGTGGTGTGGAAGACGCCGGGGCCGATCAAGGCCCAACCTTGGAGCCGATACATCCCGGAAGACAAGGACAAGAAGGACGAGCCGGAAGGGAAATCCTGATCGGCCGAGCCCAGTCGGCACGCCGTGCGCACGGCGGTTCCGGTCGCCGGAGTCGGGAAAGCGGATGACCCCGGCAGAGACGGCATCGGCCGGGCGAAATCGCCGAACGGCGTCGGGCCACGTCCGCCCGTCGCGCGCTGCGCCAGCGGCGTTCACAGAACTTTACGCCGCGCGCAAGCGCTGTTGACCGCCCGCCGCCACGATCGGCATGCCATGTGCCGGCCTTCGTGGCCGTGCGTCGGCGCCCGCGTCCGCGTTCATCGTTCATCCCAGGACTCCGCTCCATGAAGTTTTCCGTTTCCTCCTGGCCGTCCCGGCCCTCGCGATTGTTCGTCCTCGCGCTTGGCGGCGCGTTGGCCGGCGGCGTCGCGCTCGCGGCTTGGGCGGCGGCGGACGAGCTTCCGATGCACCGTTCGCCGCCGGTGGGCGCGATGCCGTTGCCGCAGGGTCGGATGCTCGATCGCGCGCTCGACGAGGCCGACGCGTCGCCGACGCAGCGCGCGCAAGTGCACCAGATCTTCGAGGCCGCCGATGCCGATCTGCGGCAGAACCGCTCGGCGGAGCGTTCCGACCGCGATCAGATGGCCCGGCTGTTCACCCAGCCCGTGGTCGACCGGGCTGCCGTCGAAGCGGTGCGCGAGAGCATCGGAGCGCGACGCGAGGCCGAGTCGCGCCGGCTCATGCAGGCGCTGGTCGACGCGAGCCTGGTGCTGAACGTCGACCAGCGGCGTGCGATCGCCGGTCGCCTGGCCGCCGCACCGCGCCCCCTCGGCGCCGGCCGCGGCGCCTCCACCGCGAACGAATGAACCGATGGCCTCCTTCGACTCGATCAGTTACGCTTCCGAAGCCTCCGGCGCCCGTGCCGCCGCATCCGCGCGCGGCGCCCATTCCTCCATGAACAATCCGCACCTTCTCCTCATCGACGATGATGCCCGCCTCACGCGCATGGTGGGCGACTACCTGCGCACGCAGGGCTTCGATGTCGACACCGCGGGCACGCTGGCCGAAGGCCGCAAACGCCTCGGCGACGGCGCCTACGACGCGTTGGTGCTCGATCTGATGCTGCCCGACGGCGACGGCCTCGACTTCACGCGCGAGCTGCGCGGCCAGCCGGCGACGCGGCGCCTGCCGCTGATGATGCTGACCGCGCGCGGCGAGCCCACCGACCGCATCGTCGGGCTCGAACTCGGCGCCGACGACTACCTCCCCAAACCGTTCGAGCCGCGCGAACTGCTGGCTCGCGTGAAGGCGCTGCTGCGGCGCGCGAGCCCGGAGCCCGTCAACGAGGAACTCCTGCGTTTCGGCAAGCTCGAGATCGATCTCGGCGCCCACGAGGCGCGCCTCGACGGCACGCGCTGCGACCTGACCAGCCACCAGTTCGAGCTGTTGGTGGTGCTGGCCCGCAGCCCCGGCCGCGTGCTGAGCCGCGACCAGATCATGGACGCCCTCAAGGGCCACCCCCTCGAGGCGTTCGACCGCTCCATCGACGTCCACATCTCGCGCATCCGCAGCGTGATCGAGGACGACGCGAAGAATCCCAAGCGCGTGCTGACCGTGCGCGGTTCCGGCTACCTGTTCGCCCGCAAGCAGGACGCTTGATGCCGCCGCGGGACCGGCCCCACAATGACGCTTCCACAACAATGACGTTTCCGCGATAGCGTCCATTGAGGGGGCGGGGCGCCCGGCCCGGCCGGCCCCCGGGGCGGCGACCGGCGGGAGCGTGGGGTCCGATTTGCATGCGTTCGTTGTATCTGCGGATCTGGTTGACGGTCATCGTGACGCTGGCGTTGTTCGCCGGCGTCTCCGGCTGGCTGGTGCAGCGCCATCTCGACCAGGAGCATGCGCGCAATCAAGCCCTGCTGACCGAGCGCATCGCCGCCTGGGGCGACCTGATCCAGCGTTCGCTGCCCGCGGCCGGCGCGCCGCCGGAGGTGCAGGCGCAGGCGCTGCGCGAGTGGTCGCTGCGCTTGCGCGTGCCGATGGCGCTCGAGGACCAGCAAGGGCACCGCATCGCCGCTTCCGACGCGTTCCTGCGGCGCGAAGCCGAGAGGGCCTCGTCGCGCGTGGTCACCTATCAGATCAAGCTCGACGACGGGCGCTCGTTGTGGGTGATGCGGCCCGCGATGCTGAAGCCGCCGGCGGGCGATGCCGGTTATCCCGGCTCGCAGGAAGACGGGCTCGCCGTGCTCGTCGACCACCACGCTCCGCCGTTCGAAGGCCGCATGCCGCCGCCTTACCTGTTGCCCGGCCTGCCGCGCGGAGTGTCGCCGGGGCTGAGCCTGCTGGCGCTCGTCGTCGCGCTCTTCGTCGCGATCGCGGTCGGGGCGTATCCGTTCATCCGCCGGCTGACGCGCCGCCTCGAGACGCTCAAACGCGGCGTCGAAGCCTTCGGCGAGGGCGCGCTCGATCGCCGCGTGCCGGTGGAGGGGTGCGACGAAGTCGCCACGCTCGCGGTCAGCTTCAACCTCGCCGCCGAGCGCATCGAGGCGCTGGTGCGCTCGCACAAGAGCCTGCTCGCGAACGCGAGCCATGAGCTGCGTTCTCCGCTGGCGCGGCTGAAGATGGCGACGTCGCTGCTGTCCGACGCCGCGCCCGACGGGAAAGAGCGCGAGCACTTGCGCGCCGAGATCAACACCGACATCGTCGAGCTGGACGGCCTGGTCGACGAAGTGCTGCTCGCGAGCCGCCTCGAAGCGGCGCCGCAGCCCGAGCACCTGGAGTCGGTCGACTTGCTCGCGCTGGCGGTCGAGGAGGGCGCGCGGGTGGACGCGAACGTCGGCGGCGCCCCGGCGACGGTGCGAGGGGAGGAACGCCTGCTGCGCCGCGCGCTGCGCAACCTGCTCGAGAACGCGCGCCGCTACGGCGGCGGCCAGATCCGCGTCGAGCTCGAAGAGACGCCCGGCGCCGGCGTCGAACTCCGCGTTTCCGACAACGGCCCCGGCGTCCCCGAGGCTTTCCGGGAGCGCATCTTCGAGCCGTTCTTCCGCTTGCCCGGACATGCGGAGCGCGCCGGCGGCGTCGGCCTGGGGCTCGCGCTGGTGCGCCAAATCGCCGAACGCCATCATGGGCGCGTGCGCTGCGTCCGGTTGCCCGAAGGCGGGGGATGCTTCGTGATCAGCCTGCCGGGCGGCGTGAAGGCCTGAGCCGGCCCGGCCTCGACGACGCCGGGGCGCCCCGGCGTCGCTCAGGTCAGCGCCGCCACCATCGCCGCCAGCGGCGGCTGCCGCGCTTCCTCGATCAAGTCGTGCACGCGCAGCGCGTCGGCCGGCGGCAGCGATTCGCTGCGGATCACCAGCTGGCGCTCGAGCTCGCTCATCCGCCACCTCAGCTCGCGCAGCACGATGCCGACCTCGATCAGCTCGGTGCCGCTCATGGCCGAGAGCACGGTGCGCAGGTCGCCCTCGGCCACCAGGTCGAGCCCGGTGCTCGAGAACGCGACGCTGATCCGTTCCCACCGGGTGAACGCATGCGTCACGAGGCCGCGCAGCGCGGCGCCGCAGTTTTCCAGGCCAGCCGCCATTTGTTCGCGCAAGTGGCGCGTGTGCTGGATCGTCGATGCCAGGCTGGCGACGCTCTGCTCGAGTTCGTCGGCGTCGGGGCGCGATGCGCCTTCCGGCGCCGCGTCGCCCGCGCGCGCGCCCAGCGTCACGCGGTCGATGAAGCGGCGATGGAATTCGCCCGGCACCAGCTTCATCGCGACGGCGGCGCGCGCGGCGTGGTGGGAGCCCGATTCAATCAGGCCCATCAGCATTTCGGCGACCGCGAGGATTTGGCCGGCCATCGACAAGTTGCTGCCGCCTTGCGGGTACCCGAAGCCGTCCAGCCGCTCGTGATGCGCGAGGACGACGCTCGCGATGCGGGGCCCCGCGCCCGGCATGGCGCCGAGCACGTGGGAGCCGACGATCGGATGCGTCGCGACGTGCTTCCATTGCTGGGGCGTCAGCTTGACGCCGCGGCTCTGGAAGGCGGGATCGATGTACAGCTCGCCGACGTCGTGCGTCAGGCCGGCGATCACCAGCGACTCGGCGTCCGCCGGCTTGGCCGCCATGCCGCCGGCGAGCGCCGCGACGAGCAGCGCCACGCCGATCGAGTGCTCCAGCTTGGCGGGCGCCTGCGCCGCGTAGACGCTCAACAGCGACCGCACATTGGTCGACAGCGCCACGTCCCCGAGCGCCTGGATCGGCATGGGGCCTTCTGTCGTCGAGCAGATGCCGTGCAGCAGCGGGTGGCGGGCGAGCAGCCGCTCGGCGGTCGGGACGAACGAGGACGCGTCGATGCCGTCGACCACGTGCATCATGTTCTCGAGCGGCTTGGTCAGCCGGAACTGCAGCAGCCGTTCGCGTGCCCGCGCATCGATCTTCGCGCCCTTGGCAAGCAGCTTCATGCCGGTGCCCGACATGATGTCTTCGCTCGCTTCGATGTCCGAGCTTTCGGACAGCTTGACGACGTGGTCCAGGTAATGGCGATTGACTTCAGACACGGTCGGCCTCGCTGCCCGCGGGGATGGCGAACGACGACGGTGCGTTCAGGGCGGGCACCCTCTTTACGGCGGCGTGCTATGAAACTTTACCGATGGCGACAAGGAATCCCTACGGCGCCGCGCTACAGATCACGGATTTCCCGTCGGGAGCGGCGCCCGGATGATCTTCGCCCGTCGCGCGGATCGCGCGTTCGGCATATTTGTTGAAGCGCCAGGCTTTGGCCTCCATCGTGATGCGGCGCCAGACCGCGCGCTTGCGCGCCGGGCCCATCGACGGCCAGTCCTGCACCTCCTCGAAGCTGCGGCCGCAGCCTTTGCATATCGCGTCGCCCTGCGACGTGGAGCAGATCGCGATGCACGGCGCATCCGGGGTCGAGTCGTACCAGTCCAGCCACGCGCGCAGCGCGGCCGGCGGCAGCGTCGCGTCGTCGGCTTCGTGCTCCCGGTGGTAGACCATCAGCGCGTAGACCTCGGCGAGCGCCAGCACCTGAGGGCACGCGGTGACGCCGTCGAGCGACGGGACGCGGGCGCGCCACCAGTTGATCGCGGACTCGATGTCGGTGATGTGGATTCCGGCCATGGGCGTGGGGCGTCGCCGGCGAGGGCGACGCGGGGCGAGGGCGGTTTGTCGAAAAATCCGCGCGGCGTGCGCACGGCCAACGGGCATGCGACCGCGATGGCCGGGTCGATTGTAGTGAGCGCCCCGTCGGCGGCCGTTCGGCCATGCGGGCGCCGCGGACGCTACACTTGCCGCCCATGAAAAGAATAGTGGTCCTGATCTCGGGTCAGGGCTCGAACCTGGGCGCGATCCTGCGCGCTTGCGAGGCGCAGCGCTGGCCCGGCCACGTCGTCGCGGTGATCAGCAACCGTGCCGACGCCGGCGGCTTGGGGCTGGCGCAGGCCGCCGGCGCCGCCACCGCGGTGGTCGACCACAAGGCGTTCCCCGACCGCGCGGCGTTCGATGCCGCCCTGGCGGAGCAAGTCGACCGCCACGCGCCCGACCTGCTCGTGCTGGCCGGATTCATGCGCATCCTGACGCCGGAGTTCGTCGGCCGCTACGCGGGGCGGATGCTCAACGTCCACCCGTCGCTGCTGCCGGCGTTCACCGGCCTGCAGACGCATCGCCGCGCGATCGAGGCCGGCTGCAAGCTGGCCGGCGCGACCGTGCACTTCGTCGGCTCCGAGCTCGATCTCGGCCCGATCGTCGCCCAGGCGGCGGTGCCGGTGCTGGCGGGCGACGACGAGTCCGCGCTCGCCCGGCGCGTGCTGGCCGCCGAACACGTGCTCTATCCGCGGGCGATCGGCTGGTTCGTGCGCGGCGAGCTCCAATGGCGCGACGGCCGCGTCGTGCATCGGGATCATGCGCCGCAGTGGTGGATGGCCGACGCCTCGATCTGAACCGGACTTCCTCATGCACCCGAACGCGCTCCTCGACATCGCCACCGAACTCCTGCGGGAGGTCGGCAGGCTCGACATGCCCGCGGACGTCATCGTCTCGAATTTTTTCCGCAAACACCGCGAGCTCGGCCCGCGCGAGCGCCATGCGCTGGCCGAGACCGCTTATGCGGTGCTGCGCCGGCGCCTGCTCTACCAGCACTTGGCGCAGAGCGGCCACGGCGCGCTCGAACGCCGGCTCGCCCTCCTCGCCTGGCAGGGCGGGGAAGCGTTGATCCGCGGCGGCATGGGGCCGCAGGAGCAAGCCTGGCTGAACCAGATCAGGTCGCTCGACCCCAACGCGTTCTCCGAGAAGCTGCGGCACAACCTGCCCGACTGGCTCGCCGGCGCGTTGAAGGCCGAACTGGGCGACGATGATTTCTGGGATTTCGTGGAGGCCATGGCGGGCAGCGCGCCGCTCGATCTGCGCGTCAACGTGCTCAAGGCCGGCCGCGACCGCGCCCGAGCCCAGTTGCACGACGCGGGCATCGACGCCGTCGCGACGCCGTATTCGCCGTGGGGACTGCGCGTGGATGGCAAGCCGGGCCTGCAGAAGACCGACGTGTTCCTGCGCGGCGACGTCGAGGTGCAGGACGAAGGAAGCCAGCTGCTCGCGGCGATGGTCGCGCCCAAGCGGGGCGAGATGGTGGTCGATTTCTGCGCCGGCGCCGGCGGCAAGACGCTGGCCCTCGGCGCCGCCATGCGTTCGACCGGCCGGCTCTACGCATTCGACGTCAACGGCCACCGGCTCGACAAGCTCAAGCCGAGGTTGGCGCGCAGCGGCTTGTCGAACGTGTATCCCGCGCAGCTCGCCAACGAGCGCGACGACCGCGTCAAGCGCCTGTCGGGCAAGATCGATCGCGTGCTGGTCGACGCGCCCTGTTCGGGCCTCGGCACGCTGCGCCGCAATCCTGACCTGAAGTGGCGCCTGTCGTCCAAGGGCATCGATGAAATGGTCGAATTGCAGACGAAGATCCTCGACAGCGCGTGCCGGTTGCTCAAATCGGGCGGACGCCTCGTCTATGCGACCTGCAGCCCGTTGCGGCGCGAGGACGAAGGCGTCGCCGAAGCCTTCTCGGCGGCGCATCGGGAATTCAAATTGCTGGATGCGGGTGAATTGCTGCGCGATGCCGGTGTCGAGCGTTCGGATGAGCTCAACGCCGATGGTTATTTCCGAAGCTGGCCGCATCGCCACGGCATGGATGGTTTTTTCGCGGCGGCGTGGCAGAAAACGTGAACCCCAAGCCGGCTTCCCGGCCATCCGAATCCGGTTGGAGCCGCCGTCGAGCAGAACTTTCTCGGTATCTCGACGTCGAACGGAAAGAATTCATCAGTTTGACCCTATTCCCGGGCGCAATTTTGGAGGATGCGGTTTTCGGCAGCCGCCTACAATCGCGTCCATTCGCCCGTTTCGGGTAATACAGGCAGGTTAATGACCGCTCTCCAGTCTTTTCTCGACATGTTCGTGGACTTCTTTTCGCACGGCGCGCTCCACGCCTCGTGGTGGGAGGTCGTCCTGTGCACGCTGGTTCTGACGCACGTCACGATCGCCGCCGTCACGATCTTCCTGCACCGCTCGCAAGCGCACCGGGCGCTCGATCTGGGGCCCGTTCCGTCGCATTTCTTCCGCGCATGGCTTTGGCTGACCACCGGCATGGTCACCAAGGAATGGGTGGCCATCCACCGCAAGCACCATGCCAAGTGCGAGACCGTCGACGATCCCCACAGCCCCGTCACCCGAGGCATCAAGACGGTGCTGCTGACCGGCGCCGAGCTGTACCGCGCGGAGTCGAAGAACCTCGAGACGATCGACAAGTTCGGCCACAACACGCCCGACGACTGGATCGAGCGCAATCTCTACAGCCGGTTCCAATGGCAGGGCGTCGCGGTCATGATGATCGTCGACCTGATGCTGTTCGGGGCGATCGGCGCCACCGTCTGGGCGGTGCAGATGCTGTGGATCCCCATCACCGCGGCCGGCATCATCAACGGCATCGGCCATTACTGGGGCTACCGCAATTTCGAAGCCGTCGACGCGTCGCGCAACGTCTCGCCGTGGGGCGTCCTCATCGGCGGCGAGGAGCTCCACAACAACCACCACACGTACCCGACCTCCGCCAAGCTGTCGGTCAAGCCCTACGAGTTCGACATCGCATGGGGCTACATCCGCGCGCTGGAGATGCTCGGCATGGCCAAGGTCCGCAAGATCCCGCCGCAGCTGCGCATGGGCCATGTGCGGCCCGTGGCCGACAACGAGACGCTGGAGGCCGTCATCGCCAACCGCTACGAAGTGATGGCGAAATACGCGCGGGAAATGCGCCGCGCCTGCGCCGCCGAGCTGGCCCGCCTGCGCGCCCAGGGCGCCGAGAACACGCCGCGCTGGGCCGACATGCGCGTCGCCCGCCGCTGGCTGCACCGCGATGCCGAGAAGATCCCGGGCCACTTGCAGGCGCAGGTGGCCGACGCCGCGGCCACGACGCCGGCGCTGGCCAAGCTGGTCGTGATGCGTGAACAGCTGCGCCAGCTGTGGACGCGCACCAACGTTTCCGCCGAGCAGACGGTCGGCGATTTGCAGCTCTGGTGCAAGCAGGCCGAGGAATCCGGGATCGAGGCCTTGCGCGAGTTTTCGCTGAAGCTGCGCGCGGCCCGAGCCTGAAAGCGCCCCGGCGCGCGCGGTTCGCGCGACCTTTCGACAAGCCCGCCATCGCGGGCTTGTCGTATTGTTGCGGGATTCATGCAAGAGGCGTCGTCGCTGCCATTCCAGCCAGCATCGAAGGACGCTGAGCTGGTGGCCCGGGGGCGGCGACTGCCTTCGTATTTTACGAAGTCTTTGTTGATGAATGCCTAGTGAAGCTCGGCGAGCCTTCGCGTATCATTGCCATCTTGGGCCGTGTCGTCGGATTCAATGCCGCGGCGACACGCATCGATGCTCCGATGCCGAGTCTTGGGGCTCGCTGTCGCCATGCGTTCGACTTCCACCGCAGGTTCCGATGCGCTTCGACCTCGTCACGCTGAATCTCGTCCTGGCGATCGCCGAGACGCGCAGCATCACGCGCGGCGCCGAACGCGAACACCTCGCGCTCGCGGCCGCCAGCAAGCGGCTGTCCGACCTCGAGGCCCGGCTGGGCGTCGATTTGTTCGAGCGCCACGCCCGCGGGGTCGACCTGACCGAGGCGGGACGCGCGCTGGTGCGCCACATCCGCACGCTGAACGCATCGCTGCACGCGCTCGAGAGCGAGGTGGTCGAGTTCTCGCGCGGCATCAAGGGGCATCTGCGCGTCGTCGCCAACGCCAGCGCGATTTCCGAATGCCTGCCCGCCGACCTGGCCGCGTTCGCGCGCGCTCATCCGGGCATTCGCGTGAGCCTCGAGGACCAGACCAGCGCCGACGTGCAGCAGGCCGTCGCCGAAGGCCGGGCCGATGTCGGCATCTTCGTCGGGCCGGGCGTCGACGCGCGCCTGACGACCCGTCACTACCGCAGCGGCGCGCTGGCGGTGCTGGTGCCGACCGCGCATGCGCTGGGGCGCCGCGGCGCGCCGGCCGAACCCGCGGCGGGCGGCCCGCGCGGCGCGGCCTCGGCGCTCGAATCGGTGCCGTTCGACGCCTTGCTCGATTTCGACATCGTCGGCCTGCACGTCGGCGCCGCGGCGCACGAGACCATGCTGAAGTCCGCGCTGGAGCGGGGCCGCACGCTGAATGCGCGGTTGCAGGTGCGCGGCTTCGACGCGATCGCGCAGCTGGTCGAGGCCGGGCTCGGCGTGGCCGTGCTGCCGGCGGCGACCGCCGAGCGGTTCAGCCGCCTGTTCGCCGTGCGGATGCTCGCGCTCGACGAACCCTGGGCCCGGCGCGACTACCTGCTCGCCACGCGCGCGAGCCGCAGGCCGGAGGACAGCGCGGCCGCCGATCCGCTGCCCGCCGCCGTGCAGCGATTCGTCGATGCGCTCTGCCCTCCTCCTTCCGTCCCGCCCGCACCGCCCGCCGCGGCGCGCGGCCGGGGCCCCCTCGTCACCGAAAAGGTTCTGCCATGACCGGACGCACGCTGTACGACAAGCTCTGGGACGACCACGTCCTGCACACCGAGGACGACGGCACTTCGGTGCTCTACATCGACCGTCACCTGCTGCATGAAGTCACCAGCCCGCAGGCCATCGAGGGCCTGGACATCGCCGGCCGCAAGGTCTGGCGCCTGTCGGCCAATCTCGCGGTCAGCGACCACAACGTGCCGACGACCGACCGCCGCGGCGGCATCGCCGACCCGACGTCGAAGCTGCAGGTCGACACGCTCGACTCGAATTGCGACCGCCTGGGCATCACGCAGTTCAAGATGAACGACAAGCGTCAGGGCATCGTCCACGTGATCGGGCCCGAGCAGGGCGCGACCTTGCCGGGCATGACGGTGGTCTGCGGCGACAGCCACACGTCGACGCACGGCGCGTTCGGCGCGCTCGCGCACGGCATCGGCACCAGCGAGGTCGAACACGTGCTCGCCACGCAGACGCTGCTGGCGAAGAAGGCGAAGAACATGCTGGTGCGCGTCGAAGGCGCGCTGGCGCGGGGTTGCAGCGCCAAGGACATCGTGCTGGCCGTCATCGGCCGCATCGGCACCGCGGGCGGAACGGGCTACACGATCGAATTCGGCGGGTCGACGATCCGCGCGCTGTCGATGGAAGGCCGGATGACGGTCTGCAACATGGCGATCGAGGCGGGCGCGCGCGCCGGCCTCGTGGCGGTCGACGACACGACGCTCGCCTACGTGAAGGGCCGCCCGTATTCGCCGCGCGGCGTCGAGTGGGATCGCGCCGCGGCGGCCTGGCGCGCGCTGCGTTCGGATGCCGACGCGCATTGGGATCGCGTCGTCGACCTCGACGCCGCGCAGATCCGGCCCCAGGTCACCTGGGGCACTTCGCCCGAGATGGTGCTGTCGATCGAGGACCGGGTGCCCGATCCCGAACGCGAGAAGGACGAGGTCCGCCGCGGCGCGATGGAGCGCGCGCTCAGCTACATGGCGCTCGAACCGAACAAGCCGATCGCCGACATCCGCATCGACAAGGTCTTCATCGGCTCGTGCACCAACAGCCGCATCGAGGACCTGCGCGACGCCGCCGCCGTGGTGCGCCGCATCGGCGGCCGCATCGCGGGCAACGTCCGCCTCGCGCTCGTCGTGCCGGGCTCGGGCCTCGTGAAGGAGCAGGCCGAGCGCGAAGGCCTCGACCAGGTTTTCCGCGCCGCGGGCTTCGAATGGCGCGAGCCGGGTTGCTCGATGTGCCTGGCGATGAACGCCGACCGGCTCGAACCCGGCGAGCGCTGCGCGTCGACCAGCAACCGCAATTTCGAAGGGCGGCAGGGCGCGGGCGGCCGCACGCATCTCGTCAGCCCGGCGATGGCCGCAGCCGCCGCGCTGCACGGCCATTTCGTGGACGCCCGCAAGTTCTCATGAGGTAACGCCATGCAAGCCTTCACCCACCACACCGGCCTCGTCGCCCCGATGGACCGCGAGAACGTCGATACCGACGCGATCATCCCGAAGCAATTCCTGAAGTCGATCCTGCGCACCGGTTTCGGCCCGAACCTGTTCGACGCCTGGCGCTACCTCGATCCGGGCGAGCCCGGCCAAGACCCGGCGGCGCGCCGTCCGAACCCCGATTTCGTGCTGAACCAGCCGCGCTACCAGGGCGCCTCCATCTTGCTCGCGCGCGGCAATTTCGGCTGCGGCTCGAGCCGCGAACACGCGCCCTGGGCCCTCGACCAGTACGGCTTCCGCGCGATCCTCGCGCCCAGCTTCGCGGACATCTTCTTCACGAATTGCTTCAAGAGCGGCCTGCTGCCGATCGTGCTGCCCGAAGCGGCGGTGGCGCGGTTGTTCGACGAAGTCGCCGCGTTCCCGGGCTATCGGCTGACGATCGACCTGCAGCGCCAAGCCGTCGTGAAGTCCGACGGCGCCGAGCTCGCGTTCGACGTCCAGCCGTTCCGCAAGTACTGCCTCGTCAACGGCTTCGACGACATCGGGCTGACGTTGCGCCATGCCGACAAGATCCGCGCGTTCGAAGCCGAGCGCCTCGCCCGCATGCCGTGGCTGGACAACCGCCTCGTCGGCTGACCGCCATGCCGGCGTGGCTGCATGTGCTGGATCCGCGCCGCCACTTCCGGCGCATCGTGCTTCGCCGGCCGTGGCTGACCTTCGTCGTCATGGGCCTGGCGTTCTTCGGCTTCGGCGCCGGTTCGTTGAATCTGCTGCGCCTGCTGGGCGCCAACGCCGAATTCCTGCTGGCCAACGGCCTGATGGGGCTGGTCGACGGCGGCCTGCGGCAGCTGCTCGGCCTGCTCGCCAGCGGCTACGCCGCGATGCTGGCCTACGTGGTGATGAAATCCTGCGAACACACGCTGAGCGCCTGGCTGTGCGGCTCGCCGTCCGGCGGCGAGCAGGCATGCGCCCGCGCGCCGGATGGCGCGGGCGGCCCGGACGAAACGACTGAAACCTTGCATTGACAGGAAGAACGACATGAAGATTGCAATCCTCCCCGGCGACGGCATCGGGCCCGAGATCGTCGCGGAAGCCGTGAAAGTGCTGGACGCGCTCGACTTGCGTTTCGAGCGGGAAACCGCGGACGTCGGCGGCGCCGCCTACGAAAGCCACGGCCATCCGCTGCCCGATGCGACGTTGAACCTCGCGAAGTCCGCCGACGCGATCCTGTTCGGCGCCGTCGGCGACTGGAAATACGACAAGCTCGAGCGCGCGCTGCGCCCGGAGCAGGCGATCCTGGGCTTGCGCAAGCACCTGGGCCTGTTCGCGAACCTGCGCCCGGCGATCTGCCACGAGCAGCTGACGCACGCGTCGAGCCTGAAGCCCGAGCTCGTGGCGGGGCTCGACATCCTGATCATCCGCGAGCTCACCGGCGACATCTACTTCGGGCAGCCGCGCGGCCGACGCACCGCCGTCGACGGGCACTTCCCCGGCGCCGAGGAGGCGTTCGACACCATGCGCTACAGCCGTCCCGAGATCGAACGCATCGCGCATGTCGCGTTCCAGGCGGCGCGCAAGCGCAGCCGGCGCGTCACCAGCGTCGACAAAGCCAACGTGCTGGAGACCTTCCAATTCTGGAAGGACGTCGTCACCGAGGTGCACGCGCAATACCCGGATGTCGAACTCGACCACATGTACGTCGACAACGCGGCGATGCAGCTCGTGAAGGCGCCGAAGAAGTTCGACGTCGTCGTCACCGGCAACATGTTCGGCGACATCCTGTCGGACGAGGCCGCGATGCTGACCGGCTCGATCGGCATGCTGCCTTCGGTATCGCTGGACGCCGGCGGCAAGGGACTCTACGAACCGAGCCACGGCAGTGCGCCGGACATCGCGGGCAAGGGCATCGCGAACCCCCTGGCTACAATACTGTCCGCCGCCATGATGCTCCGTTATTCGCTCCAGCAAGCCGAAGCCGCCGACCGCATCGAGTCGGCGGTGGGCGCGGTGCTGGGCGCCGGCCTGCGGACCGTGGACATCGCGTCCGCCGGAACGCGCACGGTCGGCACGCGCGAGATGGGCGATGCGGTCGTCGCCGCCATCCTCGGCAAGTCGGCGAAAACGACGTCCACCACGAACAAAACCACGAGCTGACGCTCCGTCCCGTTTCGCCCCCGCTTCCCCAAGACAGACCCCGGCGATGCGAGTCGCCGAAGGGGAAGCGGGATGGGCGAGGGCTCGGGAAGAGAGTCCCTCGGAAAGACAGTTCCAAGCGTGCTCGGGTCACGCGAGAGGCGAATCGAAATGGCATTGACTGGACTCGTAGGCTGGCGCGGCATGGTCGGCTCCGTGCTGATGGATCGGATGCGGGCCGAAGGCGACTTCGACCTGATCGAGCCGCTGTTCTTCTCGACGAGCGCCGCCGGCGGCAAGGCCCCGGCGCAGGCGAAGAACGAGACCACGCTGCAGGACGCGCACGACATCGAGGCGCTCAGGCGTTGCGACATCATCATCACCGCGCAGGGCGGCGATTACACGGCCGAGGTCTTCCCGAAGCTGCGCGCCGCGGGCTGGAACGGCCACTGGATCGACGCGGCTTCCACGCTGCGCATGCGGGGCGATGCGGTCATCGTGCTCGATCCGGTCAACCTGCCGGTGATCAAGGGCGCGCTGGCCGGGGGCGGCCGCAACTGGATCGGGGGCAACTGCACCGTCAGCTGCATGCTGATGGGCATCGGCGCGCTGTACAAGGCCGGGCTCGTCGAGTGGATGAGCGCGCAAACCTACCAGGCCGCCTCGGGCGGCGGCGCGCAGCACATGCGCGAGCTGCTGACGCAGTTCGGCACGCTCCACGCCGGCGTGCGCGCGCTGCTGGACGATCCGAAGGGTGCGATCCTGGAAATCGATCGCCTGATCGCCGAGACGCAGCGCGGGCTGACGGCCGAGGAAACCCGCAATTTCGGCGTCCCGCTGGGCGGATCGCTCATCCCCTGGATCGACAAGGATTTGGGCGACGGCACCTCCAAGGAAGAATGGAAGGGCATGGCCGAAACCAACAAAATTCTCGGCCTCGGCGAAGCGGCGATACCGGTCGACAGCCTGTGCGTGCGCGTGGGCGCGATGCGCTGCCACAGCCAGGCGCTGACTTTGAAGCTGAGGAAAGACGTCCCGCTGGTGGACATCGAGGCGATGATCGCGGCCGACAACCCCTGGGTCAAAGTCGTTCCGAATACTCGCGAGGCGACGCTGCGCGAGCTGACCCCGGTGGCGGTTACCGGCACGATGGGCATTCCGGTCGGCCGGCTCCGTAAACTCGCGATGGGCCCGGAATATCTCGGCGCATTCACGATTGGCGACCAATTGCTGTGGGGCGCCGCGGAGCCGCTGCGCCGCATGCTGCGCATTTTGCTCGACAAGTAATCCGGAGCCGGCTGGGCCGGCCACTCGGCAGCCGCCCGGGAGGGCGCTTGTCCCCGGAGGACTTTTCCCGCCGCTGAACGTGTGACCGCGACCACAGGGATTTCGGCGGGACGTGGCTTATTGCAGTATTTCGGGGTAACTCTTCACGCTCGGAGCTTGCCGGGCAGGCAAAATGCGCGCCAGAGCCCGGCATAAACCCATGCGCGGGTGAGAGAATATTCGGACTGTCCGGCTGTTCGAATCGCTGCGGAAGCGCGACACTTGACTCTTTGCTTGAGCTTGTCAGCGTATCTGCGTGATGCTATGGTCTTTTCCCTGATGCGTGCAGGCCTTTATTTCGCGCATTGGATACCGATGACCAGATCGAAAGGTCTGGTCGTCAGGCGATCTCCCGGAGGTTGCCGATTTGCGTTCAGGAGACGAATTGAATAATCGCTCGTTGGTCGCCAGAGGGCGCGCGCTGAACGTCATGGCCGCCGCTGCCATGATCCTGCTGTCGACCGGCGCTTCGGCGCTGGGACTGGGGCGCGTGAACGTGCAATCCGTGCTCGGCGAGAGCCTGCGCGCCGAAATCGAGGTGACGAGCCTGAATGCCGAGGAGGCCTCGTCGCTGCGCGTCAGCCTCGCGTCGTCCGAAGCGTTCAAGGCCGCCGGCGTCGAATACAACCCGGTGCTCGTCGGCGCCACCGTGACGCTGGCCCGGCGCCCGGACGGGCGGCCGTTGCTCGTGCTGCAGAGCGACAAGGCCGTTCAGGAACCGTTTGTCGACGTGATCGTCGAATTCCAGTGGAATACGGGCCGCCTGACGCGTTCCTACACCTTGCTGATCGATCCGCCGGGCCGCAGCACGGCGGCGCAGCCGGGGTCGACGGCGGTGGCACCGGTGTTCTCCGCACCGGCGCCTCGCGCCGCCACGCCGACGACTGCGCCGCAGGCCGTGCAGTCGCCGGCA
>JBEVLR010000299.1:0-4835 GCA_040509075.1 Burkholderiaceae bacterium
CGAACTCGGCCGCGGCCCCAATCCGGGCCCGATCCACCTGAACGTGCCGCTCTCCGGGCGCTTCGACGCGCTGGAGACGAAGGGCGAGCCGAGCGCCGGGACGCGGGCCGTCGTCGCGGAGCTGAGGGAGCGCACGAACGCCGTGCTGGCCGAGGCGGCCGCGCTGCAGGCGCGGCAGCTCGCGGCGCCCTCGCGCATCGCGGCGCTGGCCACCACGCTGCCGCTGCGCCGCGGCCTGCGCGGCGTGATCATCGCGGGCCCGGAGTGCGGGGTCGACGTCGCCGTGCTGGAGTCTTTCTGCGCCAGCACCGGCTATCCGGTCATCGCCGACGCCGCCAGCGGCCTGCGCGGCTCCACCCGCATCGACGCGATGAGCGGCTACGACGCGCTGGTCGCGCGCTGCGCCTACACGCATGTGGCGCCGGATTTCGTGATCCGCTTCGGCCACGCGCCGGTCATGCCGTGCGTGCAGGACTACCTGCTGACCTATCAGGTGCCGACGCTGAAGTGCTCGCCGGTGGAGGTCGTGGGCGATTACCTGCACTCCAAGTGCTCCGTGCTGGTCGCGCCGACGGCCAACGAGCTCACGGAGCTGGCCGCGCGCCTGGGCCCCGGCGCCCCCGAGTGGCGCGAGATGTGGAAGACCCAGGCCAGCGGCGTGCGCAACCTGCGCAACGTGCTGATGGACCACCTGCTGTGGGGCGAGCTCTCGGCCGTGCGCGCCGTGTTCGCGCACCCGGGCTTCGACTTGCTGCAGATCGGCAATTCGATGGCCGTCCGCCACGCCGACATGATGGAAGACGGCAAGACGCGGCGTTCGCACGTGCTGTCCAACCGCGGCGTCTGCGGCATCGACGGCACCGTGGGCGGCTTCCTCGGCGCGGCGCAGGCCACGGGGTGCGAGGCGGGGCTGCTGGTCTTGGGGGACCTCGCGATGCTGCACGACCTGCCGGCCCTGGCCACCGCCCAGCGCCACGCCGGGAGCGCCTGCATCGTCGTCGTCAACAACGAAGGGGGCGGGATCTTCGACATGCTCCCGATGCGCTCGCTTGCGGACTTCTCGGCGATCCGCAACTCCCACGAAGTCGACTTCTGCGCGATCGCCGCGGGGTTCGGATTGTCGAACGCCTGCGTGAAGGACGCCCAGTCGCTGCAGACCGCGCTCGACGCCGCCTGCCAGCACCAGGGCGTCAGCCTGATCGAGATCAAGGTCAAGCCGGATTCGGCGCGCGAACAAGTCGAGGTGGTCCATTCGACGCTCGCGCTGCTCGATGCCCCGCTCGCGCCCGCGTCCGGCGGCAAGGCGGCCTGAAACGCGGCGGTCCGGCGGAGGCGCCGCGACGCGTCTTCGCCGGGCGCTTTTCCCGAAACGGCGCGGAGGATGCGATGGGCGGTGAACGGGTGCTGGTGACGGGCGGCAACGGCTTCGTCGCGGGGTATTGCATCCGGCGATTGCTGGACGCGGGTTATCGCGTGCGGACGACGGTGCGTTCGCCGGCGGGCCAGGCGCCGCTGCGCGCGGCGCTGGCGCCGGACGGGGCGGGGCCGGGCGCGCCGCTGTCGGTCGTCCAGGCCGACCTGACCTCGGACGCCGATTGGCCGCGGGCCGTGGCGGGTTGCGACTTCGTCCTGCACGTGGCGTCGCCGCTCACGCCGAACGCGCCGGGCGACGAGAGCGAACTCATCGCGCCGGCGCGCGAGGGCACGCTGCGCGTGTTGCGCGCGGCGCGGCGCGCGGGCGTCCGGCGCGTCGTGCTGACCTCGTCCTTCGCGGCCGTCGGCTACGGCATCCCGATGAAAGGCCGCGCGTTCACCGAGTCCGATTGGACGGACGTGGGCGCCCCCGCGATCTCGGCCTACGCGAAATCGAAGACGCTGGCCGAACGCGCGGCCTGGGACTTCGCCGCCTCCTCCGAGGGCGCCGGCATGGAGCTGGCCACGGTCAATCCGGTGGGCGTCTTCGGGCCGGTGACGGGCGGCAAGTTCCCGAGGTCGGTCGATTCCATCCGGCACATGATGTGCGGCGCTTACCGCGGCTTGTCGAACCTGAGCTTCGGCGTCGTCGACGTGCGCGACGTCGCCGACCTCCACGTGCGCGCGATGACCGGGCCGCAGGCGGCGGGCGAACGCTTCCTCGCGGTCGCGGGCGACTTCGTCTCGATGAAGGACGTCGCGCTGCTGCTGAGGGAGCGCCTGGGGGACGCGGCGTGGCGCGTGCCGGCGCACGTGCTGCCCGACAATCTCGTGAATTCCGACGCGATGACCCTTGAGTACCTGGGCAAGATCAAGAACGCGACGAGCGAGAAGGCGCAGCGGATGCTCGGCTGGGCGCCGCGTCCGTGGGACGAGACCATCGTGTCGACCGCCCGGAGCCTGATGGGGCTCGGGCTGCTGCGCGATTCGTTCGAACCCGCGTGAGGCGCCTGGCCGGAGCCGGACGCCGCGCGCCCGGGCTTCGGTCGCCCCAGGTCAGCCGCGGCTCAGGAAATCCCGCACCCCCGCCGCGAGGAGCTCGGGTTGGTCGAACTGGATCAGGTGGCCGCAGTCGGGCAGGACGAGCCGCTCCAGGTTGCGCACCCGGGCGAGCCTCGCCTCCAGGTCGTCGCGCGTCAGGAAGAAGCCGGGCCAGCGGTGCCGGTTCCAGCGGCTCCTCGACTCCCCGTAGGAAGCCCCCTCGACCCACAACATCCGCGCCGTGATGCGGCCCAAGACCGCCAGCACCTCGTCCAGCCGCAGTAGGAACGGGGCGACGCGCAGCTGGGCGGGTTCGCCGCGCAGGTGCCAGAGCCCGTCGTCGCCCACCTGGGCCCGATGCGGCGCGAACCAGGCCACGCGGTCCGCCGACAGGCTCGGGGTGTAGCGCTGCAGCTGTTCGCAAACCTCCGCGAACGAGCTGCAGGGCGGGACGACCGGCGGCGCCTTCAGCTGGTCGAGCCATTTGCCGACGTTGTCGAGGAACACGTCGGCGGAGGTTTCGCGCTGTCCGACGCCTTCGAGGTTGATCAGCCGCCGGATGCGCGCCGGCCGGACCCCCGCGTAGATCGTGACGATGCTGCCGCCCATGCTGAGGCCGAGCAGGTCGATCGGGCGGTCCGGCGACAGGACGTCGACCAACGCGTCGAGGTCGGCCAGGTGGTCCGGGAAGAGGAACGAGTCGGCGCCGCCGCTCGAGCTCGCGCCGCAGCCGCGCCATTCGGCCGAGACGATGTGGCGGCTCGCGCCCTCCAGCCGGGCGAGCTCGTCGACGACGAACTGGAACGCGATGCCGTTGCCCATGATGCCGGGCATCATGAGCAGCGTCGGCCGCTCGGGCGTGGCGAGCGAGGCGTCCCCCCATTCGTAGACCTGCAGCTCGACCGTCCTGACGGCGTGCCGCGTGGCGCGCGCCGGCCGCAGCGGGACGTAGGCGGTGTTGGCGGCCGCGGGGGCGTCGGGCGATCGCATGTCGGCCATGGTCAAGGCAGGACGCCAGAGGCGGCCATCGTCGCGGCCACCGAATGCAGCCTTTCCGGCAGGTGGATCAGCGTCAATTCTCCGCGCAGGTTGTGGATGAACAGCCCGACGAACTGCACGAGCACCATCACCATGACGCCCGCCTTCACCGGCTGCGTCAGCGAGATCAGGTCCAGGCGCGGCGCGGCGCGCGCGATCAGGCCGAAGCCGACGTCCACCAGCAGCAGCAGCAGCATGATCGGGGCCGCGAGCTTGAGCATGCCTTCCATCAGGTTCTCGGTCTGCTGGATCGCGAAGCTTTCGAGGATGTTGGCGACGATGGGCGTCTCCGAGGTGAGCGGCCACCAGTGGTAGGACTCGTAGATCACGGCCAACAGCGACTGCATGCCGCCCATCGTCCAGAACACCATGGAGGCGATCTGCGAGAACAGCATCGCGGTCGGCGTGAACGTGACCGGATTGCTCGGGTTCACGATCTGCACGTTGTTGTATCCGGTCAAGTCGTCGACCAGCGTGCCGGCCCCGTGGGCCATCAGGAAGACGCTCGAGGCCGACAACCCCAGCACCAGGCCGATGATGACCTCGCGGCACGCCATGGCGAGCAGCTGCGGGGCGCTCATGCCGTCGATCAGCTCCGCCGATTGGCCGAAAGCGACGTAGAAGCTCAAGATCACCAGGAGCCCCGTGCGCACCATCGCCGGCAGCACCGTCACGTCCAGCGGCGGGAACATCACGCCGATGACGATCGACCGGATCGAGCAGATCGTGGTCATCAGGACGGCGCCCTCCAACGCGTGGTGGACGTCCGGCGTCAGCCGGAACAGGTCTTGTACGTTCACGAGGCCATCTCCCTGAGCCGCCTGCGGCCCTGCGCCTCTTCGGCGGCGATTTCGTCGTCGCGCTCGATCGTCGCCGCCGCGAGCGCCTTGCGCAGTTCCTTGGATTGCCCTTCCAGCACTTCGATGCGCGCCTGCGTGACCGCGAGCTGGCCGCGCGTCTCGTCGATCTTCGCGTCGGCTTCCGCGAGCGCGGCCCGCAGCTTGTCCAGCGCGCGCACCTGTTCCATGCGCTGCTCGCCGAACAGGTCGAGCATGCGCAGGCCGTCGAGCCACGCTTCGCTCTTGAACGGGCCCGAGCGCAAGCGCTCCAGGCGCTTGCGTTGGGCCTGCTCGGCGGCTTCGGCGGCCTGGAGCTGGCGCTGCTGCTCTTCGCAACGCGCCTGCGCGCGGTCGCGGGCGCTGCGGCGCTGCGCGAGCTCCGTGCGGAGCACCTCGAGGTGCCGGCGCTGGCGCGCGGCGCTCAGGTCGATCGCCGGGACGCGCCGGTTCTGGCGGTCCGGATCAACCATCGCAGGCCGCAGCGAATTACGGGCCGACGATGTC
>JBEVLR010000300.1:0-6073 GCA_040509075.1 Burkholderiaceae bacterium
CGTCGGCGAGCGAATCGGGCGGGTTCAGCACGAGACGATCGGTGGCGGCGACGCCGCCGGTGACTTCCACCGAATCGCCGTAGTTGCGGCCGAGCGTGACCGCGCGCAGCGAGACCCTGCCTTGCGCATCGACCAGCGCCACGCGCGTGCCCTCGGCGCGGAACAGCAGCGAATTGGCCGGCACGGTGAACGCGCCGCCGCCGGCCAACGGCAGCGCGACGTTCACGTAGGCGCCGGGCAGCAGCGCGCCGTCCTTGTTCGGCAGCGACACTTCGATCTGCATCGTGCGTGTGCCGGCGTCGATCGACGCCGACGTCCGCGCGACCTGGCCCATGAACCGCCGGCCGCGCAGCTCCGCCTGGGTGACCGCGGCCGGCTGTCCGGCCTTCACGAGGTTGGCGTAGGTTTGCGGCACGTTCACGTAGACGCGCAGCGGGTCGGTCTGAGACAGCAGGAACAGCGGCCGGCCGCCGGCGTCGATCAGGTCGCCGACGTCGACGTTGCGCTTCGTGACGACGCCCGCGAACGGGGCCGTCACGCGCTTGAAGTCCCCGAGCTGGCGCAGCCGCCCGAGGTTCGCGTCGGCCGCGGCGAGGTTCGCGCGCGCCTGGACGACGGCGGCGCGGCGTTCGTCGAGGTCCTGCTGCGCCACGACGTCCTTCTGGCGCAACGCTTCCCAGCGGGCGGCGGTGCTTTCGGACAGCGCCAGCGCCGACGCCGCCTGCGCGCGCGCGGCGACGGCCTGCGACACCTGCTGGTCGAGTTCCGGGGCCTCGATCTCGGCGAGCACGTCGCCTTTCTGGACGCGGCTGCCGATGTCCTTCGTCCAGCGCTTCACGTAGCCGGCGGCGCGCGCCGCGATCGGGGCCTGCACGGCGCCCTGGAGCGTGCCGGGCAGCGTCAGCGTCTGGCCGGCGCCGGCGCTTTTCGGCAGCGCGGTCTTGACGTAGATCGCGCTGTGCTCGGCGACCCGCCCGTCCAGCAGCTTGCCGTTGGCGGCGCGGCTCAGCACGGTCCGTCCGGCGCCGATGCCCAGCAGCGCGAGCGCGACGATCGAGGCGATCTTCATGCGGCGCGCGATGCGACGCCGCTGGAGCCGGTCGTGGGCGGGATCCCCGGGGTCGCGGTCGGACGCGGGCGCGCCCAGGTGGCCGAGGCCCGCGTGGCGTTGTTCGGTCATGGGGTCGGCTCTCCTGCTGGAATCGGATGGTCGGGCGCGCCGCGCGGCCCGCCCTTGCGTTGGCTGCGGATCTCGAGGCGCCGGTGCACGCCGGCGAAGACGACCGGCACGAACAGCAACGTCGAGACGGTCGCGAACAGCAGGCCGCCGATCACCGCGCGGCCCAGCGGCGCGTTCTGCTCGGCGCCTTCGCCCAGGCCGAGGGCCATCGGGATCATGCCGATGACCATCGCGAGCGCCGTCATCATCACGGGACGCAGGCGGGTCGCGCCGGCTTCGAGCGCGGCCGCCAGCACCGGCGCCCCTTCGTCGCGGCGCTGGCGCGCGAACGACACCATCAGGATCGAATTCGCGGTCGCCACGCCCATCGTCATGATCGCCCCGGTCAGCGCGGGCACGCTGAGCGTGGTGCCGGTGATGAACAGCATCCAGGCGATGCCCGCGAGCGCGGCGGGCAGCGCGGCGACGATGATCAGCGCGTCGACCCACGACTGGAAGTTCACGACCACCAGCAGGTACACCAGCACGATGGCCATCGCCAGCCCGACCAGCAGCCCGGTGAACGACGACTGCATGGTCTGCACCTGTCCGCGCACGGTGACCGCGCTGCCGCGCGGCAGCTTGCCGCGCGTGTCGTCGACGAGCTGCGCGACCTGCTTGGCGACGTTGGCGAGATCGGTGCCCTGCACGCTGACGAACACGTCGACGGCCGGCTGGATGTTGTAGCGCGACGAGATCGCCGGCTGGCGCCCCGGCGTGGCCTGCACGAGGTTGCCGAGCAGCTGCGGCGCCGCCGCGCCGCCGCCGCCCACCGGCATGCCGAGCAGGGCGTCGAGCGAATCGACCTTGTACTGCGGCGACTGCACGGCGACGCTGTAGACGATGCCGTTGCCCGGGTTGAGCCAGAACGCCGGCGCGGTCTGCGAGCTGCCCGACAGCGAGATCAGCACGTTCTGGCCCACGTTGGCCGCGCTCAGGCCGACCTGCTGCAGCCGCGCCCGGTCCATGTCGAGGTTCAGCGACGGCGCGTCCAGGCGCTGCTGCACATGCGTGTCGACGGCGCCGGGGATGCGCCGGATCTTCTTCGTGAGCTCGGCCGCGAGCCGGGCGTTCGCGTCCACGTTGTTGCCGGTGAACTGCACGTCGATCGCCGCGGGCAGGCCGAAGTTCAGGATCTGGGTGACGATGTCGGCCGGCTGGAAGAAGAACTCGATGCCCGGGAAGCGCCTGGGCAGTTCCCGCCGCAGCGCGGTGACGAAGGCGTCGGTGGGCTGATGGCCTTCCTTCAGCGCGATCTGGATCTCGCCGTCGAGCGTGCCGATCGTGCCGGCGTTGCTGTAAGACAGGTTGATGCCGCTGTTGGGCACGCCGAGGTTGTCGAGGACGGTCTCCAGCTGGTCGCGCGGCACGAGTTCGCGGATCGCGGCCTCGACCAGGTCGGCCGCGCGCGCCGTCTCCTCGATGCGCGTCCCGGTGGGCAGGCGCATGTGCAGGCGGATCTGGCCGGCGTCGACGCTCGGGAAGAAATCGCGCCCCAGCGCCAGGAACAGCCCGCACGACAGCAGGCAGAACGCCATGAAGCCGAGCGCGAAATCGCGCCGGCGCGACAGCAGCACCGACAGCGCCAGCGTGTACGACCGCCGCACCTGCTCGAAGCGGGCGTCGAACGCGCGGTTCAGGCGCTGCAGCAGGCTGGGGCGGGAAAGGCGCGCGCCCGGCAGGTGCACCGGCTGGCCGCGCATCAGCAGCATCACCAGCGTCGGCACCAGCGTCCGCGACAGCAGGTACGACGCCGCCATGGCGAACACCACCGCCTCGGCCATCGGCACGAACAGGAAGCGCGCCACGCCCGACAGGAAGAACATCGGCACGAACACGATGCAGATGCACACCGTCGAGACGAACGCCGGCACGCCGATCTCGCCGGCGCCGACGATGATCGCCGCGTCCAGTTCCGTGCCCAGGTGCAGGTGGCGCTCGATGTTCTCGATCGTCACGATCGCCTGGTCGACCAGCACGCCCACCGACAGCGCGAGCCCGCCGAGCGTCATCAGGTTCAGCGTCTCGCCGAGGATCTGAAGCGCGATCACCGAGCTCAGGATCGACAGCGGGATCGTCAGCGCGATCACCAGCGTGCTGCGCCAGTTGCCCAGGAACAGCAGCACCATCGCGGCGGTGAGCCCGGCGGCGATCAGCGCTTCCATCATCACGCCGACGACCGCCGCCTTCACGAAGATCGACTGGTCGAACAGCAGCTTGACCGAGATCTCCTTGGGCATGGTGTCGGCCACCCGCGGCAGCAACGCGCGCAGGTTCGACATGATGTCGAGCGTCGACGCGCCGCCGTTCTTCAGCACCGACAGCAGCACGCCGCGGGCGCCGTCCTGGCGCACGATGTTGGTCTGCGGCGAAAAGCCGCTGCGCACGAACGCGACGTCGCCGATCGTCGTCGTCGCGCCGCCCACGGTGCGCACGGGCAGGTCGTTCAGCGCCGCGATGGTGTCGGTCGAGCCGTTCATCTTGACCGTGTATTCGGTTTCGCCGAACTTCGCGGTGCCCGAGGGCAGGATCAGGTTCTGCAGGTTCACCGCGTTGACGACGTCCGACGGCGACAGGCCGCGCGCCTGCAGCGCGCCGGTGTCGAGGTCGACCGAGATGAGCGGATTCTTGCCGCCGTACGGGTAGGGGATCGCGACGCCGGGGATGTTGATCAGCTGCGGCCGCATCGTGTTGACGGCGGCGTCGAAGATGGCCTGCTCGGGCATCGTCGGGCTCGACAGGCCGAGCTGGACGACCGGGATCGCCGACGCCGAGTACTTGATGATCAGCGGCGGCGTGATGCCCGGCGGCAATTGGCGCAGCTGGGCCTGCTCGATCGCCGTCACCTGCGCGATCGCGGTCTGGATGTTGGCGGTCGGCTGGAAGAAGATCTTGATGACCGCGACGCCCGCCAGCGTCTGCGATTCGATGTGCTCGATGTCGGAGACGGTCGTCGTCAGGCTGCGTTCGTTCTGCGACGTGATGCGCTGGCCCATCTCGTTGGCCGACATCCCGGTGTAGTTCCAGACGATGGAGATCACCGGGATGTTGATCTCGGGCAGGATGTCGGTGGGCATCTTCAGCAGCGCGAACGGCGTCGCGAGCACGATCAGCATCGCCATGACGATGAACGTGTAGGGCCGGCGCAGCGCGAGCTGGATCATGGACATGGGCGTGCGGTCTCCTCGAAGGGCCCGACATCATAGTGAGGAGATGCGAACGAATGTGAAGGTATCCTCACATGCCCTTCTCGCGCAGTCGGATCCTCCCGGCCGTTCCCGCCCCGGCGGGCTCAGCCCGGCACGACGCGCCGCAGCGTGATGAACGCGAACTTGAAATCGTTGGGCGGCGCGGCGGCGTGCACCTCGCGCGAGATCTCGACGAAGTCGCTGCGCGTCCAGCCGGGGAAGCGGGCGTCGCCCTGGAAGTCGCGGTCGATCTCGGTCATCACCAGTTCGTCGGCGTGCGGCATCGCGAGCGCATAGATCTCGGCGCCGCCGATCACGAACGCGCGCGACGCGTGCGGGTCGGCCGAGACGGCTTCGAGCGCGATCTCGAGCGCATCGTCCAGCGAGCGGGCGACGAGCGCGCCGTCCGCGCTCCATCCGGCCTGGCGCGTCAGCACGATGTTGGTGCGGGCGGCCAGCGGCCGGAAGCGCTCAGGGATCGAATCCCAGGTCTTGCGCCCCATGATCACGGGGTGCCCGCTGGTGATGCGGCGGAAGAACTGCATGTCTTCCGGCAACCGCCACAGCAGGTCGTCGCCGTCCCCGATCACGCCGTTGCGCGACACCGCGACGATCAGCGCGATCTTCATACCGCGACCGGCGCCTTGATGGCCGGGTGGTGGCGGTAGTCGATCACCTCGAAATCGTCGAGCTCGTAGTCGAGGATCGAAGGCGGCTTGCGCTTGATGCGCAGCGTCGGGTAGGGGTAGGGCGCGCGTGCGAGCTGCGCGTCGACCTGGGCCGCGTGGTTCGCATAGAGGTGGCAGTCGCCGCCGGTCCAGATGAAGTCGCCGACGTCCAGGCCGCACTGCTGCGCGAGCATGTGCGTGAGCAGCGCGTAGCTGGCGATGTTGAAGGGCACGCCGAGGAAGATGTCCGCGCTGCGCTGGTACAGCTGGCACGACAGCTTGCGCGGGCCGCCGGGCGTCTCGGCCGGCGCCACGTAGAACTGGAAGAACGCATGGCAGGGCATCAGCGCCATCTCGGGCAGGTCGGCCACGTTCCAGGCGCTGACGATGATGCGGCGGGAGTCCGGATCCGTCTTCAGCTGCCGGACGACTTCGGCGATCTGGTCGATGCCGCCGCCGCCCGGCGTCGGCCACGACCGCCATTGCACGCCGTAGACCGGGCCCAGGCCGCCGTCCTCGCGCGCCCATTCGTCCCAGATCGTGCAGCCGCGTTCCTGCAGCCATTTCACGTTGGGATCGCCGCGCAGGAACCACAGCAGCTCGAGGACGATGGATTTCAGGTGCACCTTTTTCGTGGTCACCAGCGGGAAGCCTTCGGCCAGGTCGAAGCGCATCTGGTGGCCGAACAGGCTGGTGGTGCCGGTGCCCGTGCGGTCGGCCTTCGGGCGTCCGCGCTCGCGCACGAGGCGCATGAAATCTTCGTACTGCGAACGGACGGGGCGGGTCATGGGACGATTTTACGGTCCATCCGTCCGAACGCGCGCTGCGGCCGCCGGCGGAAAGCTTTATGCTCGCCGGCCATCGGCATCCCCCGCTCCGGAGCTCTTCCCATGCATGCGACCGCCCAAGGAACCTTCAAGGTCACGATGACGCCGCGGCCGGCCGGCGACGGCGACGCCGGACTCGGCCGTTTCCTGCACGCCAAGACTTTAGAGGGC
>JBEVLR010000301.1:0-7216 GCA_040509075.1 Burkholderiaceae bacterium
GCCGTCGCCCGACGCGATTTCCCGCGCGCGGCCCGGGTCGCCCACAACATCAGGGGCAGCGCGTTCTACATCCAGTGCGATCCGATGGCCGACGACGCCGGCGAATTGGAGAAGGCGTGCGATGCGAAGGACGCCTGCGCCGTCGAGGCCCGCTGGGCCGCGCTGCGGGGCAGCATCCACGACTGGATGGCCGCGAACTGAGGTTCGGGCGCTTCGCGGATGGACGCCGCGGCGCGCTACGGCGTCGACCCGGAATCGTCGGCGCCGGGCGACTCCGGCGGCGCCGCTCCGGCGGGCGCCGCGCAATGCCCGCCGTCGCCATCGTCGCCGGACGCATCGACCAGCGCCGGCGGCAACGCCTTCGCGGTCTTGAGCCCGAGGTCTTTCAGCATCACGGCCTGGCGGATCACGTTGCCGCGGCCCGTGGCGAGCTTCTTCTCGGCCTCGTCGTAAGCCGACTGCGCGTCCTTCAGCTTCGCGCCGACCTTCTGCAGGTCGGCGACGAACGCGGCGAGCTTGTCGTACAGGTCGGCCCCCCGGCGGGCGATCTCCTGCGCGTTGCGGCCCTGCGCCTCCTGGCGCCACAGGTTGGCGATGGTGCGGACCACGAACAGCAGCGTGGACGGGCTGACCAGCAACACGTCGCTCCGCCACGCCTCCATGAACAGCTTGTCGTCGTTCGTGACCGCGAGCATGAAGGCCGGCTCGATCGGCACGAACATCACGACCATGTCCAGCGACTTCAGGCCGTACAGGTCCTGGTAGCGCTTCTCCGACAGCCCGCGCAGGTGCCTGCGCACGGAATCGAGGTGCAGCCGCAGCGCCGCCGCGCGCTCGTCGTCGGTGGCGGCGCCGGCGAACCGGTCGTAGGCGACCAGCGACACCTTCGCGTCGACGACCAGGCGGCGCTCCTCCGGCAGATGCAGCACGACGTCGGGCTGCAGGCGCTTGCCTTCGTCGTCGATCCGGCTGTCCTGCACGTGGTATTCATGGCCTTTGCGCAGGCCGGAAGCCTCCAGCACGCGCTCCAGGATCAGCTCGCCCCAATTGCCCTGCGTCTTCGCCGATCCCTTCAGGGCCAGGGTCAGGTTGTTCGCGTCGCGGCTGAGCGTCTGGTTCAGCTCCATCAGTTGGCGGACTTGTTCGGCCAGCGCCGAACGGTCCTTGCCTTCCTGCACATAGACTTCCTCGACTTTGCCCTTGAAGTCGTTGAGCTGGATGCGCAGCGGGTCGAGCAGCGCGCCGAGATGGCGCTGGTTCTGTTCGGCGAAGCGTTTCGACTTCTCTTCGAGGATGTCGTTGGCGAGGCTCTTGAACTGGTCGGTCAGCGCCGCCTTCGCTTCCTGCAGCACGCGCAGCTTCTCGACGGCGCCTTCACGTTCGGCGGCGAGCTCGGCCGACAGCCGGCTGAGCCGCGTCGCGCTGTCTTCGCGCTGGCCGGCGGCGTCCGCACGCACCGCATCGACCAGCGCCGACAGCCGGGCTGCCTCGCCTTCCAGCGTCGCGACGCGCGAGGCGCGCTCGCGCATCTGCGCGAGTTCCGGATCAGGCGCCGGCGCGCCGCAGCCGCGCGCGATGAAAGCGCCCAGCAACGCGCCGATGGCCAGCGCGGCGAACAACGCGACGACGAAGAACGTCAGACTGACGACAGGCACGGGAACTCCTCCAGGCGGCCATTCTGCACGCCGAACGACATGATGGCGCCGCTCTTTCCTCACGGCGGCGCGAGATCGGCGATGCTGTCCGCGCTGGTTGACCGCCCGCGCCTGTGGCGAACGAGGCATCGACCCGAGGGGGAAATCTTCTCCCGCCCGTTTCGCGGGCACGGCGACCGCTTCGGATGGACCGAACGCATTCGCGTCGAGCCTTTGTACAAGAGGACATGACATCGCCTTTGTCCACTCCCGCCGATTTGGGCCCGCCCGACACGGTGTCGATCCCGGAATATCGGTCGCCGGCCACCGAGCGCCATTCGTCCCAAGACAGGCGCTTAAGCGCTGAAGCGAGGTTCCCCAACCTGCCGCAGCAGGTGAACGTCCCGATACCCCATCGCTATGCGCCGGAAGAATTGGCGCTCGTGCCCGCTTGGTCGTTCCGGGTCGACCACGCGACCGCGGAGCAGCACGGCTGGATGGGAATGCAGACCGTCGATGTCCTCGTCAACCGAAGCCGCGTCGTGGATTACCTGCTCGATTTCCTCGAGGTGAATGAGGAAAGCGAGATATACGTCCTCGGCTACAACTTCACGACGATGCCAACGAGTTTTTTGACTTCGCAACCCGAGTTGCCGCTTTTCACGGTCGACATGGAGAGCTGCATCGCCCTCGCGCTCGGCGGACGATCGCAACAGAAGGTGCACATCGGCCTGTGGCATGTGCAGGTTTACAACTCGGGCGCTGAAGATTCCATCGAGAAAACGATCCAGTCATGGAAGAACGATGAAGGCGTCAGCCAGATCGTCGGTGGCATGCGGGGTGGTGAAAAGGGGGTGAAGATGTCCGAAGATCTTGCCCTTTTGCTTTTCGATGTTTGTGCCAGGAACGGTGTGACGTTCATTTTCAATGAGACGTGCGGCAATAGGAAATACCTGGAAAAAAACGTCGAGGGCGTGCTGGTGCAAGTCCCGGATCGATCTCCGATAGGCATCATGGCGACCCGGGAGCTGAATGTCCGGTTTTACCGGGGCGTCGCCGCCGGCCGGGCTGGTGCGATGGCCAAGGGCCAGGACGCGTTCCCGGCGCCGCCGGGAAGGGCCGGCTCTTCCCGTTGCAACTCGCATCCCAGGAGGCGGAATTCGACGCTTCACCGAGACGACGCGACTTCGGACGCCCTGGACGTTTTCCGTCAGATGGCGATAGGCCCGGTCCAGGCTTCAACGGATCCTCGAGCGTCCGGATCGAGGATGGCCGTTGACGAGCCGTCCGGCATTCCGATCATCGCGACGGAAAAGTTGTCCGGGTGGGACCGCGTCGAAGCCGCGGATTCCGCATTCGAAGAGTGTCGGTCTTTTGGCGAGATCCGCACTGCGGTGGCGAACCTGCCTGAATGCGGCAGCGAGCAGGAGGCGGTGGAATTGGGTCGGGCCTTCATGAGGGCGCACATCGCCGCGGCGAAGGAAAAAGGACAACTGTTGATCGTGTTGATGGGCGAAAAGCACGATCGGCAAAGCTGCGTCATGCCCAATCTGGGCATGATGGCGGAGGCGTATCTCGAATACGGAAGCGATGTCATCTATGCGGTGGAGGCGCCACCGGGGGGAGCGTTTCTCGGAAGCCTCGCCGGATTCGATGCCTCGATGCCCGAGGCGACTGGAACCGCTCGCGCCAAACAATTCGAAAAAGAAGTGGGGGCGGGCTTGACCCATCCGACGGATAAAGCGGTCAGGCGCTCCATGACGGATGCCGTGCTGAAGTATGTGGCCTATCGGATGAGTTTCTTCATTGAGGGATACGACCCCATCAACGCGTCTTTGGGCCTCGGTTACACGATGACCGGCCAAGGACGCCTCCACCGCGGAGGCGGCATCCATACGAAGCTGCGGGGAAAGATCGATTCCGGAGGGTGTTCCGCGATCCTGGTGCAGATGGGCGACTGGCACCTGCCCGGTGAGAACGAGGCTCTTCAGGAATATGCCCACGTAGCCTGTTTCGCGCCGATCAGGGAATTGGTTCCCGAACACGACGATCCAGCGCTCGATTGGGCGGTCCCTCTTGCGAGCTACCTGTTGCACCATTCGGAAATCACCCGGTTCAAAGCGGCACCCGGCCTGGACAACACTCCGATGGCTTATCTTGACTTCGTCAAGGAACGGATCGGAATCGATCTGTCGCAGCAGGCCCCGGGAGGGCGGGACGGGTTCGGAAGCGGGCACGCGGAGCATGCGTTGAAAATCGCGAATCGGCTCCGGGAGGAGGGGGCCGGCGCCGACGAGTTCTGGCGCCGGTTGGGCGAGCAAGGCCCGATCCTGCGGCAGCGGGTCGATTTTCTGCTGGCGCCGCCAGTGACGGAACTGAGTTCCGAGGCGGTCGCTGCCCGCACCGTTCAAGCGCTGCGATTGGGAGCGGCCATCTTGCCGATGTACGGGTCCAACGACGCGCCGGAACCCGATAAAGACGACGGCGAGAGATTCGCGCAACGCTTGTTGGCCATCGCGCGGCAAGGCCGGCATCATCACGAGGCCGGCTTGGTGATGCACGGGGCGGCGATGGCGCAAGAGGGCAAGGGTGTGCCGGAAGCAGCCGGCTCACTGCTCGCGGGAGCGGTCGATTCATTCCAGCGCGCCGATCAGACGCCGGAACAACATGCCCGCCTGCGCGCTGCGCTGGCGGCCTGCGTCGCGATCACGGAACGCCTGGACGCGTCGGCGGTTTCCACCTCCACGGGCGGCGATAGTGGGGCGAAAGCCAGGACTATCCGAAGAACGGTCGCCGCCGCGGGCCTCATCGGAGCCATCGTCGAGCTGCTCGATGCGGAAAAGAACGGCCGCGTCGACCTCGTCGGAGCACGCAAGAGACTGCAAGCCGCTGCAGACGCCGCCGTCGAGTCGGGCGATCCGAAAATCGGTTGCGCCGTCCTGGAGGCGGCGAGCCTGCTGGCCGCCGCCGAATCGGATACCGCCGAAGCGCGTCGCCTGTTGACGCTTGCCGAACGGCGGCGCGACATTCACGATTTTCCGCGCTTGACGAGAAACACCGATGAGGGCCGGAGACTTCAGAAAAAATTCGAAGGCATTTCCGGCCATGGAGAAACGCCCGAGCTGGATCCCGGCGACGTCGGCGAATCCGACCCTCGCCGATGGGCCGCCGCAGCGGCCCCGCTGAACGCTTTCCCGGCTCGCTGAACGCGTTCAGGTCTCCGCCTTCGGCGGCCCCAGCGAACGCAGCAGGTCGCGCACGGCCTGCGCGCGGTCGCGCGCGTCGGCGATCTCGCGGTCGATGCGCAGCCGGTCATTGCCCGCCAGCTTCACGCTGCGGTTTTTCTGCACGAGCTCGATGATGCGCATCGGGTCGATCGGCGGGTTGGGTCGGAACGTCAGGTTGATCAGCTTCGGATTCGCGTCGATCTTCAGCACGCCGTAGCTCTTCGCCAACAGGCGAAGCCGATGCGTGTCGAACAAGGCCTGGCCTTGCGGCGGCAGCTTGCCGAAACGGTCGGTGATCTCCTCGAGCAGGCTGTCCAGCGTCTCGGGCCGGTCGGCGGTGGCCAGGCGCTTGTACAGCGACAGCCGCGTCTGCACGTCGCCGCAATACGCGTCGGGCAGCAGCGCCGGCGCATGCAGCTTGATGTCGATCGTGCCGCCGAACGCGCCGGTCGGCGACAGCAGGTCGGGCTCCCTGCCGGACCTGAGCGCGCGCACCGCCTCCGACAGCATGTCGTTGTACAGCTGGAAGCCGACCTCCATCATGTTGCCGCTCTGGCTCTCGCCCAGCACTTCGCCGGCGCCGCGGATCTCGAGGTCGTGCATCGCCAGGTAGAAGCCGGAGCCGAGCTCCTCCATCGCCTGGATGGCGTCGAGGCGCTGCGACGCCTGCTTGGTCAGGCTCTCGATGTCGGGCACCATCAGGTAAGCGTACGCCTGGTGGTGCGAGCGGCCGACCCGGCCGCGCAGCTGGTGCAGCTGCGCGAGGCCGAATTTGTCCGCGCGGCTGATCACGATCGTGTTGGCCGTCGGCACGTCGATGCCGGTCTCGATGATGGTGGAGCACAGCAGGACGTTGACGCGCTGCGCGACGAAATCGCGCATCACGCTCTCGAGCTCGCGCTCCGGCATCTGGCCGTGGGCGATCGCGATGCGGGCCTCGGGCAGCAGCTCGGCGAGCTTGTCGCGGCGGTTGCGGATCGTGTCGACCTCGTTGTGCAGGAAATACACCTGCCCGCCGCGCTTGAGCTCGCGCAGCACGGCTTCGCGGATCGTGCCCTGCGTTTCGGTGCGCACGAAGGTCTTGATGGCGAGGCGGCGCTGCGGCGCCGTGGCGATCACCGACAGGTCGCGCAGGCCTTCGAGCGCCATGCCGAGCGTGCGCGGGATCGGCGTGGCGGTGAGGGTGAGCACGTCGACCTCCGCGCGCATCGCCTTCACGGCCTCCTTGTGGCGCACGCCGAAGCGGTGTTCCTCGTCGATGATCAGCAGGCCCAGGCGCTTGAACTCGACGTCGGCCGACAGCAGCTTGTGGGTGCCCACGATGATGTCGATCGTGCCGTCGCGCAGCCCCGCCATCGCGGCGGAGATCTCCTTGGGCGTGCGGAAACGCGACATTTCCGCCACCTTCACCGGCCATTGGCCGAAGCGGGCGCCGATGGTCTGGAAATGCTGTTCGGCCAGCAGCGTGGTCGGCGCGAGCAGCGCCACCTGCTTGCCGCCGTGCACGGCGACGAACGCGGCGCGCAGCGCGACCTCGGTCTTGCCGAAGCCGACGTCGCCGCAGATCAGCCGATCCATCGGCTTCGGGCTGATCAGGTCCTGGATCACCGCGTGGATCGCCGCGCGCTGGTCGGGCGTCTCTTCGAAGCCGAAGCTGGTGGCGAACGCCTCGTAGTCGTGCGGCGAGAAACGGTGCGCATGGCCGGCGCGCGCCGCGCGGCGCGCGTACAGGTTCAGCAGCTCGGCCGCCGCGTCGCGCACCTGTTCGGCGGCCTTGCGGCGCGCCTTGTCCCACTGGCCCGAACCGAGCTTGTGCAGCGGCGCCTCTTCGGCCGACACGCCGGTGTAGCGGCTGATCAGCGCGAGCTGCGGGACGGGCACGTACAGCGTGGCCTTGTCGGCGTATTCGAGGTGCAGGAATTCGCTCGGGCCGCCGTCGCCCAAGTCGATGTTGACGAGGCCCCGGTAGCGCCCGATGCCGTGGCTCGCGTGCACGACCGGGTCGCCGAGCTCGAGTTCCGACAAGTCTTTGATCAGCGCGTCGACGCTGCTCGTCTGCTCCTGGCCGCGGCGGCGCCGGCGCGGCGTGGCGCCCGTCGCGAACAATTCGTTCTCGGTGATGAACTGGATCGCCCGGCCGCCGTCCGGCGCGTCGGGCTCGAACCAGAAGAAGCCTTCGCCGATCGGCGCGGCGGTGATCGCGACCTTCTCGTCGCCCGCCTCGAATTCGGCCAGCGTGCCGACGCTCGGCGCCTGGATGCCGTGGTCGCGCAGCAAGTCGAGCAAGGTCTCGCGCCGGCCTTCGCTGTCGGCGACGAGCAGGATGCGGTGAGGCGTCGTCTCGATGTGGCGCTG
>JBEVLR010000302.1:0-7479 GCA_040509075.1 Burkholderiaceae bacterium
GAGGTCGTCCAGCGCTTCGAGCGCGATGCGCAGCGGGGCCCCGGAAGTGCCGCGCAGGCCGTCGATCTCCACGCTCGGGGCCAGGCGCGCGAACTGGGCGTCGATCGTGTCGACGTCGATGCGCATCGTGCGCCGCTCGGCCAGCGGCGGCCGCTCGGAGGCCGGACGGCCGGAGAAATCGCCGAGGACGACGATGCGCAACGGCGCCGCCTCGCCGCCGCCATCGCGCGCACGGCGTCGCGAGGGCACGTGCCCGATGTTCAGTTCGATCGATGGCGGCATCGCACTTCTTCCTTCATGGCGGGCCGGCGCGGCACGATCGCGCGGCGGCGGTGATCAGGACGGCTGGGCCGGCCCGGGGGCGCTCATTGTCCGATCGTCTGGGCGACCAGCGCCCCGTCCGCGACGGACCAGGCATGGGCCCGCGCGGGTCGTTCGTCCTCGGCGATGAAGAATTTCACGGGGCCGAAGAAACCCGCGAGCTGCTCGGGCGTGCAGGTCGGCAGATAGCTTCGCATCACGCGCGGATCGTAATAACGGAAGAACAGCGGTTCGAGATTGGGCCCGTGGACCCGCACCAGCGACCGGAGGTGGCGCCACAGCGCCGGCAACGCCGCTTCGCTGGTCAGGAACACCCCCCAGTTCTGGCCCCAGCCTTGCGCGAGCAGGCGGCGCGTGAAGGCCGAGCTGAATTCGAGCTGCACGAGATAGGGGGCGACGACCGCCATGTCGGGTTTGAGCTCGCCGGCGAACAGGCAGCGCCACGGCGGCGCGCCTTCGGCGTGCAGCGCGCCGACCAGCGTTTCGTTCTGCGCGCCGTCGAGGATCGCGAACGCGGGGAAATCGCCCGCCTCGTTCCACAGACGGGTCTGCACGGCCGGGGGCATCGGGAGGGAACGTTCGGACATGGGCGGGTTCAGGGGATTTGGTGGGCCGTCTGGCCTTCGACCGTGATCGTGATCGCGCCCCCGGCCATGCAGGTGAGCGTCGAGCTCTTGTTCAACGCCGGGAAGTTCGCCAGCACGACGGTCGGCGAACCGGACACCCACGGCATCGGCGTGTTGGGCATGCAGGGGCCGGGCGTCGGCGAGCCGAGCGCGGCCGCCGTCGCCGCGGCGGTGGCGGGATTGAGCTGCGACATGCATGGGCCGAACGGCATGATGTTGACCATCTGGACGTGATCCATGATGTTGGCCGCCGGCTGGTTGCCGGTGTTGACCAGCTTGACCGGGAGCACGAGCAGTTTGCTGGGCAGGGCCCCCATCGAGCATTGGAGCGTGGCGCCGTTGCAGACGTGGTTCGGCATGGAAGATCTCCAGCGATCGGGCGCGCGGCGAGGGGATCCGCCTGCCCGGGACAACGATTTCGGGATGCACCCTCGTTCACGGGCCGCTCAACCCTCGGCGCATTCGGGCGGGACGAGCGCGGCGCCGGTGACGGCGGCGAACTTGAAGCTGCTCGCCAGCGGCGAGAACGCTTTCGGCGGGGTGGGCGGCGTCGGCGCGGCGATCGGGTCGCCGCCGTCGCTGGTCATGGCGATCTTGGCGTCTTTCGGAGCGATCGGCGCCGCCGCCGTTCCGCTGCCGGCGGATCCGCCGGAGTTCACCATCACCATCGTGCCCTTGATGAAGATGCCGCCCGAATTGATGTCGATGAAGTTGCCGCCGACCTTCAGGGTCACTTGCGCGCCGCCTTCGATGATCACCTTGGCGCCGCCCTTCAGATGGACTTCGCTTCCGGCCTCGCCGAGGAAATTGCTTCCCGCCTTCAGGTGCACGTCGCTGCTCACGTCGAAGGACAGCGATCCGCCGATCTTCTCGTTGTGGTCGCCCGTCGTCTGCACGTGGTGGTCGGCGTCGAACTTGTCGAACGTGTCGGCCTGGACGTAGTTGTGGCTCTCGTTGCCCACCCAGGTGTGCTCGTCGTTCAGCACGCGGCGATCGAAATCGCGCTGGGCCTGCACGTAGATCTGCTCCTCGCCCGATTTGTCGTCGAAGCGCAGCTCGCTCCAGCTGCCGGCCACGCTGTTGCCCGAGTCGTCGATGCTGAGCGTCTTCAGGCCCGTGATCGACGCGTTCGCCGGCAGCTTGAACGGCGGCTTGTTCTCCGCGTTGTAGACCCGGCCGATGACGACGGGCCGGTCGGGGTCGCCTTCGATGAACTGGACCAGCACTTCCTCGCCGACGCGCGGCATGTTCTGGAAGCCGTAGCCCTTGCCGGCCCAAGGCGTGGACACCCGCGCCCAGCAGGACTGCTTGCCGTAGCGATCCCAGTGGAATTCGACCTTGACGCGGGCGAGGTTGGCGCCCTTGCCGTCGGAGGCGTCGGTGTCGTTGCGGAAGTCGGAGACCACCAGCGCCGTCTGCGTCCCTGCGATGGTGGGCCGCGGCATCAGGCGCGCCGGTCGGAATTGCGTGCCCGACGGGATCGCCTCGAATTCGCACTGGAAGCTCGCGCCTGCGCCGGCGGCGCTCTGCGCCAGGTTGTTCGTGGCCATGAACGAATGCGACACGACCAGGTATTCCTGGTTCAGCGCCGCGATCGAATGGTTCTCCACTTTCGTCTTGAAGCCGACCTGCAGCTGGCGCGCGGTGGCCGAGCCGCGCACGACGGCGTAGCGGCGGGCGAGCTCTTCGGAGCGGATCTTCGCGTAGCGGGCCGCGAACGCGCCGGCGCCGGTGTCGGCCGGGAAGTCGAAGATCTCGAACCCGGCGTTGTCGTGCGGCTTCGGATCGGCGCTGACGGCGGCGATCTGGGTGTTGGGCGTCACGTAGTTGTAGTCGCCCGTGGCGAAGGCCCCGGATTGCACTTCGCTGACCAGCCGCAGGCTCTGCAGCGCCGCGTCGGCGGCGGCCTCCCCGGTGAAGCTGATCGTCGCCTGGCCCGGCGCGGGCTTGTGCTTGCCGGCCTCGTCGACCAGCACCATCTTGTGGCTGCCGTCCTCGTGCGTGAAGTAGTAGTAGATGCCCGTGTGCTCGAGGAGCCGGCTGACGAAGTTGAAGTCGGTCTCGCGGTACTGGACGATGTAGTCGCGCTTCTCGGTCTCGCCGATCTGGCTGTCGATCCCCATCGTTTGGTCCGCCTGAAGCTGCTGCGTGACCAGGCCCGCGATCGTCGTCGGCGGAAAGATCTGGCTGTTCGACGAGCGCGTGCGGAACCACAGGCCCGGGCTCAGCGTGATCAGGTAGAGGTATCCGGAGCCGCTCTTGAACGCCGGCGTTCGGACGGCGCCCTGCACGGTGAACCGGGTCACGTAGCCGTTGAAGTCGCGCTGGCCCGCGCCATCGCCGAGTTCGAGCGCCACCGTGGCGTTGCTGCCCAGCAGTTGCTCGGCGGTGATGTCCGCGCGTTCCGACAGCAATTCGAGCTCGTACTCGAACAGCCTGCCCAGTTCCTCGCGTCCGTTGAATCGCTGGACGACGAACGCGTCCGCGCCGACCTTGGTCGTGATTTCCAGCATGCGGCCCATGGCGTCATCTCCTTGTTTGACGGTATCGCGCGTCGGCGGGCTTTCCCGGGCCGTCGGGCGGTGGGCACGGGAAATCATCCCGGCCCGGCATCGGGATCGCGCACCGGGCCTCCGGCCGCAGACGCCGACCCGAGGACTGTAGCCCAGCATCCCGTCGAAACGAACCAGGGGCGACGACCCCCGTGCCGAATTTCCGGTGCGCCGCGGCGGCGGCGGCCTGGTCAGTGGGCGACCCTGGAGCGGTGGACATCGGTCGGCTCGCCGGCGACCATGCGCACGACCCGCCCGGCCGGACGAACCGGCTCCGGAGGACACCTGCCGCGCCGGCCCCACGCCGTCGGAGGGCGCCGGATTTTCGAGAAGGGGACGGGCCGCGGGACACCCTCGCCGGCCGCCTCCGGCAGATGTCGGCGCAAGCGCTGGAAAGGGGACGGGAGCTGGCGGCGCCGCCAAGCGGCAGACAGGTTAACCGGGCGGACACGATCATAGTTGCGGGCCTTGCGCCTTCGACGCCGAGGTCGCGCAACCTCGATCAGGTCGCCCGGGAGGGCATCCGACATGTTCGAGGCGCCGGAGATCCGTCTCCGACTGGCGCACTGGGAAACCGCTAAATGCGTAGGCGGTATTCCAGCACAGAAATGCCGCTCGCGCGTTCGCGAAAACCTGTATATCCGCCGATGGCCGCGGTCGGCGAGATCGACTAGAGTCCCCTCTCCTTCACTGCCGCGAACATCCGCGATGGCCGATTCGAACTAGAGTCCCCTCTCCTTCACTGCCGCGAACATCCGCGATGGCCGATTCGAAAATGCCCGGGCCTTCGTCGGCCTCTGCGGGCGGGTCCGCGTTGACTGCGGCGCAGACTCCGGGCCCGCTCGGCCTGAATGATCATGGTGACCCCAACGTCACGACCCTGCTGGGCGACACGCCCGGCCCGTTGGGCCGCAATGACGCGGGAGACGTGACGCTCGGGAAAAGCACCCTCGGTGCGGCGATCGGCACGGCAGCCTCCACCGCGGCGGGGACGCCGATCGCGATAGGGGCCGATCGAGCCGCTCCGGCGTTCAAGGATCCCAAGGTTTGGGCGACCTGGACGCCGCCCGCCGATGTCGCTTCCCTTTATGACCTGCTCAAAGAGAACGAGGGGAACATTCCTCATCTGTACCTCGATTCAAAAAGCCTGGTCACGATCGGCATCGGCACCTATCTGCCCACCGCGGAAGACGCCAAGGCGCTGGTTTTCTACAACCGCAAAACCTTCGTCAAAGCCTCCGGCCAGGAGATCCAGGCCGCCTATGACGCCGTCGTCGCCGCCGCGCCGGACAAGAAGAAATATCCACGCGGCAAGAAAGCTTCCGCCTACCAGGACGTCACCGACCTCGAAATGACGCCGACCGACATCGGCGAAAGGTGGCTGGCGGACGTGAAGATTTTCCAAAAACAGCTGCCAGCCCATTTCAAAGGCTTCAACGCCTATCCAGCCGACGCCCGTCAAGCGCTCACCGACATCGCCTACCAGTACGGCGCGTCGGGCGCATCGAAAACCGCCGCGGCCGGAAAGATCAAGGCCGCCGCGGAAAAAGGCGACTGGTCGGCCGCCGCCGACTGCACGGACGATCTGGAGGGCAGCGATCACCGGAACGCCGCACGCAAGGCATTGTTCCTGTCGGCAGCGAAGGCCGCGCCGTTGAAAGCCGCGCCCGCCGCGTCGCCCGCATCGGCGGCCAAGAAATGATCGCCGGCGGGCCGCCGGTCACTGCAGTCGTTTCAATGTCCTGAGCCGCCGACCCTCGGGCCCGCGCGTCACCAGCAGAAGGCGCGTGCTGTCGTAAGTGCCCTCGATCGCCGTGTCATGGGCGGCGATCAGCAGTTCTTCGACGCCGCCGCCATCGAAATCGCCACGGGCAAGCACCTCCATCTGCGTCTGCCAGGTGTCGCCGCGCAGCACGAGCAGACCGTCTTGCGATCGGGCGACGATGCCGGGACGCACATCGGCCAAAGTGCGGCCCTGCGCTTCGGCGGCGCGCGCGTCCTCGTCGTCCTGTCTGGCGAAAGGGGTCGCGAAGGTCGGCGGCAGGTCGGCGAGCGCGGCTTCAGGCAACGCGAAGCCGGCCAGATGGCTCGATCGTGCCGGACGCACCCGTGAGAGTTGTTCCAGCGCGATGCATTTGGCGCCTTCGTCACGCTCGATCCCGAGGGCGCGGTCGCCGAGCGGCGATGCGCCGCCGGCCCGCGCGGCGAGCAGCTCTTTGCAATCCGACGCGGTCAGGCGGCCGCCGCGCCGAATCAAATCGATCCGTTCCGCGAAGGGGCGCGCCCAGCGGGACGGGAGCGCTTCCAGCGACGGGAGTTCCAGCGACGGCGACCAGGTCGGCATGCCTGCCGCCTGCGCAAGGGGCGGCCGCGATGCAGGGACATCCGCGCCGATGGCGCAGCCGGCCGACGCCATCGTTGCGAACCAACACGCGAACACCGGGCGCCAACGCAAAGCCATGCGAACGCCAAAGGATCTGGATCTCTGCATTTCGGTTCCATCACGGAGGGATCGGGACTTGTCCCGGCTCCCGTTGACCCTTCAAATCGTCGACCAGGTCGCCATCCATCGATGCCCGCCCCGGGTCGGCGGGCATGACGGCCGCGGATGGCGCCCGCCCTCAACCACCCTGCAGCCGCTTGACCAGCCGCGCCGCCCACCCGGGCGACTGCGGCGTGCCGACCTGCACCAGCAGCGTCGACACGTTGTCGCGGCCGCCGGCGTCGTTGGCCGCGTCCACCAGCGCCGACGCGATCTCCGCAAGCGGCCGGCCGGCGACGAAATGCGACGCGATCGCGGCGTCGTCGAGCATGTCGGTGAGGCCGTCCGAACACATCAGGAAGATGTCGCCGACCTGCGCATCGTGATCGTGCACTTCGAGATCGATGTCCTCTTCGATGCCGAGGGCCCGCGTCACGATGTTGCGGTAGCGGGTGTCGAGGATGGCGTCGACGGACAGCGCGCCGATCGCGATCTGCTCGTCGACCCAGCAATGATCGCGCGTGATCTGCTCGAGCGCGCCGGCCCTGAAGCGATACGCGCGCGAATCGCCGAGATGGGCGATGGTCATGCGGTCGTGCATCAGCGCCCCGATGACGAGCGTCGAACCCATGCCCTCGTAATCCGGCTCCCGCCGCGCCGCGCCCAGGATGCTGGAATTGGCGCGGGCCGCGGCGAACCGCATGTCTTCGTGCAGCCCCGACCGATCCGGCGACACGGGCTCCGCATGCAGATGCGGCAACGCCGACGCGAGCTCGTCGAAGATCTCGTCGACCGCCATGCGGCTCGCCACCTCGCCGGCCGCATAGCCTCCCATGCCGTCGGCGAGGATCGCCAGGCCGAGGTTCGCGTCGAACCGCACGGCATCCTCGTTCGTCGATCTGACCTTGCCGGGATCGGTGCGCGACGCCATTTCGCAAAACGCAGCGTTGGTGTTCAGCGCCGTCATCGCAGCAGCCCCTGCGGCGCACGGACCGTCACAGCCGAAGCGTTCCGGGGATGGGTCACTCGACGGCCCTTCGCCGCGCGGCCTGCGGTGCGGGCGCCTTCGGGCGGCCGGGCGGCGATGGCCTGACGATCCTGCGGCCTGCGGCCTGCGGTGCGAGCGCCTTCGGGCGGCCGGGCGGCGCTCATGTCAATGCCGCCATGAAGATTCGAACGACACGCCTTGCTGTACGGCACGTTCCTTGAAGAAGACCGCGACGCGGTAGTCGCGCGCGACGCCTGGGGCGCCGTCGGCATACAGCTCCATCAGGCGTTGGGAAGACGGCGCGTGGCCGCGCTGGCTGGCTTCGCGATACAGCGCGATCGCCTGGACGGTCTGCGATTGCACTTCCAGCGCCCGGGCGCGTTCGTAGAGCTCGTCGACGGGCAGGCGCGATTCCGGCGTCCTCGACATGGGCATGCGCACGGGGCCGCCGACGGTGGCCGCCGTCGAACGCACGACCTGCGAAGGCGGCGGCATCGGTTCCGCAGGGCG
>JBEVLR010000303.1:0-5196 GCA_040509075.1 Burkholderiaceae bacterium
GCCGCCCGCGACGGCGTCAGGCGATCGCGCGCACGAGCTCGTCGAAGCGGCTTTCGAGTTCGCGCCGGTTCGCGACGACCGCCTCGGCCAGCGTGCGCCCGGAGCCGGCCGCCTTGCCGCGATCCATTTCGCAGCTGTCGGTCTCTAGGCGGCCTGGCCACATGCTGAACTCGGCCTCGAAGCGCCCGGTCAACACATCGCTGCCGTCCTCGGACGGGCGCGTGTCCGACAACAGGTCGTCGTCGTGTTCGGCGAAGAGTTGTTCGCGCGGCGTCAGGCCGCGCGCATCGCATTGCGAGAGGGCGGCCTCGCGCTCTTCGGGCCGCATGGCCGCCAAGGCGGTCGAGAAGGCGTGCGCGTTGCCCCGCATGCAGGCATAGTGCAATACGTTGCGCCCGCAGCCGTCCACGCGCTTCGGGTCGGCACCGGCCTGGAACAGGCAATGCGTGAGGTCGTCGTAGCCTTTGACGGCGGCCATCATCAGGGGGGTCTTGCCGGCGTCGTCGTCGATGTCGGGCGAAATGCCCAGGCGGGCATGTTCGATCGCCAGCGCGATCGCGCAGTCTTCGTTGTCGTTGAACGTCGCGTTCATCAGCGCGCCGTTGCCGAAGAACTTCCCGCAGCGCTTGACGAGCGTCGCGCGCAGGGCGTCGGCGCCGTGGTCTTCCAGGCAACGCAGGTAGTCGGCGCGATCCAACCCGTATGGGTACCGTTTGCGGCCGACGATGAGCGTCAGCAGCATGACGGGGTCGTTCATTTCCACGATGGACGAATTCAGGCGCTTTTGGGCGCGCAGCATGCGCACGGCGAAGTCCAGGCCGCGGGGCCAGCCCTTGGGCCGGATGAAACGCTCGGCGAGTTCGGCCGCGACCTCCGCGCCGTTCCGCCCGGGCGCGAGGAAGCTCACGCGCTCGAGCTTGCCGCCGCCGATGCGGCCGGGCAATTGGGCGAGCGCGGCCCCCTTGGAGCCTTCAAGCGTCCGGCGGGCGAAGGTCGGCGTGCTCCGCCCCGGGCCGCCGATCGGCCGCGGTGAGCCGTCAGGCGATGGGGAATCTTTCTGGACAGGCGTGAACATGAAGGCGGCGGCCAAGGAGCGAGGTTCCATTTTAGCGGGGGACGCCCCGCCGGCCGCGGACGCTACGCCGTCGGCAGCTCGACGGTGAACGTCGATCCCTCGCCCAGCGTGCTGTCGACGCTGATCGTGCCGCCGTGCGCCTCGACGATCTGCTTGGTGATGTAGAGCCCCAGGCCCAGGCCCGGCATGCGCATGCGGTTGCCCACGCGCACGAATTGCTCGAACACCCGCTCGCGGTCTTCCGGCGCGATGCCGATGCCGTGGTCGCTGACGCGGATCGCGGCGGCGGCGGGCAGCTGTTCGAGCTCCACGAGGATCGGTTTGCCGCCCCCGTAGCGCAGCGCGTTGGTCAGCAGGTTGACGACCACCTGCTCGAGCCGGAACTCGTCCCAGTCGCCGCCGATCTCGGCGCAATCGGGGGCGAGCGTGATCTGCACGTCGCTGCGCTGGCCCTGGGTTTCCGCGACGACGCGCCGCAGCATCGCCGTCAGATCGCAGCGGCCGCGGCGGATCGACAGCTTGCCGTGCTGGATCTGAGAGGCGTCGAGCATGTCGTCGATCAGGCGCGTGAGGCTGCGCACCTGGCGCTGGTCGCGCTCGAACATCTTGCCCAGGTTGTCGGCGGCGAAGAACGCCGAGTTGCCCGCCGCCAGCTGGTGCTGGCGCACGCGGACTTCCATCGCGAGCACGCTGAGCGGCGTGCGCAGCTCGTGCACGACCATCGACATGAACTCGTCGCGCATCTGCACGGCGCGCTTGAGGTCGACCTGCGCGGTCTGCAGTTCGGCGACGAGCGCCTGCTGGCGCCGGCGCGACTCTTCCAGCGCGACGAGCTGGCGGCGCAGCTCGGTGCGCTGGCGGTAGAGGTCGACGAACACCTTCACCTTGCTCTTGACCGCGTAGGGGTCGAGCGGCTTGTACAGGAAGTCGACGGCGCCGTTCTCGTAGCCCTTGAACGCGTAATCGAGCTCCTTGCCGGCGGCGCTGACGAACACGATCGGCAAGTGCTTCGTGCGCGCCATGCCGCGGATCAGCTCCGCCAGCTCGAAGCCGTTCATGCCGGGCATCTGCACATCGAGGATCGCGAGCGCGAACTCGTGCTCGAGCAGCAGGGCCAGCGCCTCTTCGCCCGACGAAGCCTGGTGGACGCTGTAGCCGTCGTCTCGGATCGACGCTTCCAGCGCGAGCAGGTTCTCGGGCAGGTCGTCGACGATCAGGAGCTTGATGCCGGGGTCTATCGTCATTTTGCTTGTCCCAGCTTGAGCAGGAGGGAGCCGATTTCCGCCAATGAAAGGACCAGGTCGGGGGTCATCCGCCGGATGGCGGCCTCGGGCATCGTCGCGACTTCCGCCGTCTTGGGATCCTGCACGATGGCGAGGCCTCCGGCAAGCTGCATGCCCGACAGTCCGGCCGCGCCGTCATAGTTGGCGCCCGACAGCAGCACCGCGCACAGGCGCGGGCCGCACGCATCGGCCGCCGACAGCATCAGCACGTCGATGGACGGGCGGGCGTAGGAGACGCGCTCCTCGCAGCTGAACGAGAAGCTGCGGTCCTTTTCGATCGACAGGTGGTAGCCCGGCGGCGCGAAGTAGAGGTTGCCCGGTTCCATGAATTCCTTGTCGCGCGCTTCGCGCACCTTCAGCGCCAGCCGGAGATCGAACAATTCCGCCACCCGGCTTTCGTGGTTGTCCGGCAAGTGCAGCACGACGGCGATCGGCAACGGGTAGCCCGCGGGCAATCCGCCCAGCACCGCCAGCAGGGCCTCGAAGCCGCCGGCGGACGCGCCGATTGCGACCACTTCGATCGGCCGCGCGGCCGCGGCTTCCAGCGCTTGGTCGGTCACGGGGGACATGGGCCCGGGTCACCGCTTGCGGAAGATGCGTTCGCGCTTGGCGACGGGGTCGAACATCTCGGCGAACGCCGAGAAGTCCAGGCTTTCCTTGCTCCCGAGGCCGAGGAAGCCGCGATGGCACAGCGAATCGTGGAACAGGCCCAGCGCCCGGTTCTGCAGCGTGCGGTTGAAGTAGATCAGCACGTTGCGGCACGAGATGAAGTGCGTCTCGGAAAACACGGTGTCGGTGGCCAGGCTGTGGTCGGCGAAGGTGACGTGGCGGATCAGCTCGGGGTCGAAACGCGCGGAGTCGTAGGCGGCGCTGTAGTAGTCGGAGAACGCGCGGGTGCCGCCCGCGGCCTGGTAGTTGGCCGTGTGCTGGCGCACCGCCGCGATCGGGAAGATCCCCTGCCGCGCCTTCTCCAGCACGGTCGGGTTGATGTCGGTCGCGTAGATCATCGCCCGGTCGTGCAGCCCTTCTTCCCGCAGCACGATCGCGAGGGAGAACACTTCCTCGCCCGTGCTGCAGCCCGCCACCCAGATCTTCAGCGACGGATACGTGCGCAGCAGCGGCACCACCTGCATGCGCAACGCGAGCCAATAGGCCGAGTCGCGGAACATCTCGGTGAACGGGATCGTCAGGATCTCGAGCAATTCCTGGAACGCGCGCGCGTCGTGCAGCACCTTCGACTGCAGCTGCGAAACCGTGCCGCAGCCCATCTGCTGCGTCGCATGGGCCACGCGCCGCTTCAGCGACGCACCGGAATAGTCCCGGAAATCGTGGCTGTACTTCGCATACACCGCTTCCATCAGCAGGCGCATCTCGATGTCGACGGCGGACGAGTGGGGCACCGATCAGCCCTCCCCCGCCGCCTCGGCGCGACACCCCGGCGGCCGGGCGCCCGGCCGCTCCGAAGCGGGCGGGGCCGCCATGATCCCGGCCGCTCCGGAGCGAGGCCGGCCAGCCCCCCGGGGGGCGTCGAGCGAAGCGGGCGGGGCCGTCATGACGCGGGCGGGGCCTTCATATGTTGGGCATCCACACCCGCATCAGCGAGAACAGGCGGTCCAGATCGATCGGCTTGGCGAGGTAGTCGTTCGCGCCCGCGCGCCGGCACTGCTCCTGATCGTCCTTCATCGCCTTCGCGGTGATCGCGATGACGGGCAGCTGCGCGAGCTTCGGGTTCGCGCGGATGCGGCGCGTGGCTTCGAGCCCGTCCATGCCGGGCATCATCACGTCCATCAGCACGATGTCGATGTCGGGCACCTCGGCCAGCTTGGCCAGCGCCTCGAAGCCGTTGCGGCCGACCTCCACCGCCAGCCCCTTGTGCTCGAGCGCGCTCGCGAGCGCGAAGATGTTGCGGACGTCGTCGTCCACCAGCAGCACCTTGCGGCCCTCGAACACCTTCTCGCGGTTGCGCGCGGCGCGCAGCATCGTCTGGCGTTCGGCCGACAGCTGCGATTCGACGGTGTGCAGGAACAGCGTGACCTCGTCGAGCAGCCGCTCCGGCGAGCGCGCGCCCTTGATGATGATCGAGCGCGAGTAGCGGTTGAGCTTGGCCTCCTCGTCGCGCGTCAGGTCGCGGCCGGTGTAGACGATGACCGGCGGGAACGAGCAGATGTCCTCGGTCGTCATGCGCTCGAGGAGCTGGCTGCCGTCCATGTCGGGCAGCTTGAGGTCGATGATCATGCAGTCGTACACCGTCTCCTTGAGCAAGGCGAGCGCCCGCGCGCCGTCCTCGACCGCCGCGATCTCGATGTCTTCGTCCTCGATCAGGTGGACGACGCTGTCGCGCTGGCGCTCGTCGTCCTCGACGACCAGCACGCGCTTGACCTTCTTCGCGCCCTTTTCCTCCAGGCGCTGGAAGATCGCGCGCAGCTCCTCGCGCGTGGTCGGCTTCACCGCGAAGCCGATGGCCCCCATGTGGAGGGCGATCTCCGAGAAATCCTCCCCGGCGACGATGTGCACCGGGATATGGCGCGTGCGCGGGTCGTCCTTCAGGAACTGCAGCACGCTGAGGCCGGAGCCGTCGGGCAGGCGAACGTCCAGCAGGATCGCGGCGGGCAGGTGCGCGGTCGCCAGGTCGAGCGCCTCGTTGGCGGTGCGCGCGACGAGGCAGCGATAGCGCATCTCGTGCGCGAGCGCATACAACACGCCGGCGAACGCCTCGTCGTCCTCCACGACGAGCAGCACGCGGGCCTTGTCGGGGCCGAGGTCGCCGCGGTCGTCGTCGAACGGGGCCGCCGCGGCGGCCGCGCGCGGCGCGGGCCCGGGCGCGGGCAAGATGCCGCC
>JBEVLR010000304.1:0-3638 GCA_040509075.1 Burkholderiaceae bacterium
GGCACCAGCAGGGGCAGCGTGGGCGCGAGTTCGCGCACGCGGGCGAGTTCGGCCGGGAAAGTCGCGCCCACGACCAAGCCGAGTTGACCGTTCGCGTTCCACGGTCCGGCGGCGAGGCGGGCGATGTGCTCGAACAGCCGGTCGCCGTTGGCGAGCGCCTGCGCCTGCAGGTCCGAGCCGCCCGGATTGGAGGTGCGGCACAGCAGCACCAGGCCCTTGCCGTCGTGGCGCATGTAGGGCTCGATCGAATCGAAGCCCATGAACGGCGACAACGTGACGGCGTCGGCCTGATAGCGCACGAAGGCTTCGCGCGCGTATTGCTCCGCGGTCGCGCCGATGTCGCCGCGCTTGGCGTCGAGGATCACGGGGACGCCCGGGGCGACGCGGCGGATGTAGGCCATCAGCTCCTCGAGCTGGCCTTCCGCGCGCTGCGCGGCGAAGTAGGCGATCTGGGGCTTGTAGGACGAGACCAGGTCCTTGGTCGCGTCGACGATGCGCGCGCAGAACTCGAAGACCTTGCCCGCGTCGCCCTTCCAGCTCCCGGGGAACTTCTCGGGTTCGGGGTCCAGGCCGACGCAAAGGCAGGATTCGTGGCGGACGGCGGCCGCGTGGAGGGACTCGGTGAAGCGCATGTCGAGGGCGGATCCTTCGTGATCGGATGGCGCGGCGGAATCGACGATGCGGCCGCGGGGCCGCGCCGCGTCAGAGCTTGATGCCGCCGGCGAGCCGGGCCGCGATGCCGACGTAGCTCGCCGGCGTCATCGCCAGCAGCCGGGCCTTTTCGCCCTCGGGCAGGCCGAGCGCGGCGATGAAGCCCTGGATCAGCTCGCGCGTCATCGGCTGGCCGCGCGTGAACTTCTTCAGCTGATCATAAGGGTCAGGCAAGCCATGCCGGCGCATCACCGTCTGGATCGGCTCGGCGAGCACCTCCCAGGCGCCGTCGAGGTCGGCCGCCAGCGCGGCTTCGTTGAGCTCGAGCTTGTCGAGGCCGCGCGCCAGGCTGTCGTACGCGAGCACCGAATAGCCGATCGCCACGCCCACGTTGCGTATCACGGTCGAATCGGTCAGGTCGCGCTGCCAGCGGCTGATCGGCAGCTTCTGGGCCATGTGGGTCAGCATCGCGTTGGCCAGGCCGAGGTTGCCTTCGGCGTTTTCGAAATCGATCGGGTTGACCTTGTGCGGCATCGTCGAGGAGCCGACCTCGCCCGGCCGGGTCTTCTGCTTGAAGTAGCCCAGGCTCACGTAGCCCCAGACGTCGCGCGCCCAGTCGGTCAGGATCGTGTTCAGGCGCACCAGCGCGTCGAACAGCTCGGCCATGTAATCGTGCGGCTCGATCTGGATCGTGTAGGGATTGAACTTCAGGCCCAGGCGCTCTTCGACGACCTTGCGCGAGAACGCTTCCCAGTCGACGTCGGGATAGGCCGCCACGTGCGCGTTGTAGTTGCCGACGGCGCCGTTCATCTTCGCGAGCAGCTCCACGCCGCCGATGCGCGCGCGCGCGTGCGCCAGGCGCGCGAGCACGTTGGCGACCTCCTTGCCGACCGTCGTCGGGCTCGCCGTCTGGCCGTGCGTGCGCGCCAGCATGGGCACCGCGGCGAAGCGGTGCGCGAGCGCCCGCATGCGGCTCAGGATGCCGTCGATGGCCGGCAGCAGCGCCTGCTCGCGCGCCGCCTTGAGCATCAGCGCGTGGCTGGTGTTGTTGATGTCTTCGCTGGTGCAGGCGAAATGGATGAATTCGAGCTTGTTCTTCAGCTCGGGGGTATGGCCGATGCGCTGGCGCAGCCAGTATTCGACGGCCTTGACGTCGTGGTTCGTCTCCTTCTCGATGTCCTTGATCGCCTGCGCGTCGGCTTCGGAGAAGCGCACGACCAGCGAGCGCAGCAGGCCGCGGGCGGACTCCGGCAGCGCCGGAAATTCGGCGAGCCCGGCGTCCGACAACGCGATGAACCACTCGACCTCGACCTGGACGCGGCGATGCATCAGTCCATATTCGGACAGCAGCGGACGCAGCGCGGCGAGCTTCGGAGCGTAGCGGCCGTCGAGCGGCGACAAGGCGGTGAGGGCGGAGTTGGGCATGAGGGCTCGGGATCGCAAAACCCGCCGATTTTAAAGGGTCCGGGCCATTCCGGATAGCGCACGGCCGCACGAATCGCGGCCGGCCGCGGCGCGTCGCGCGAGGGAAACGGCCACCCGCGTTTTGGCCGGATCGCGCGAAACGCCGAACGCGGATGCGAATCGGATCGTTCCACGAAGGACGCCAACCGCGACAATCGGACGGCCCACCAGGATCGAACCGGGAACCCAGCCGCGAATGCCGAACGGCCTCGACCTACCGCCCCCGCTCTCGCAACTCTTCGGCCATTCATCGTCGGAGAAGCAAGCCCGGGGGCATGACAGCGCTTCCCCTCGGCCGGAAACGGCGCAGCGGCAGGCGATCGTCGGCAGCCAGCTGTCCGAATTGATCAAACTCGGCGCCGCTTGGAACCAGCGGTTCAACGTCGGCGCGACCGCGGCGTCGGAGCCGGGCCCGGCCTGGACGACGGCGATCCGGCGAGGCCCGCTCGAAACGCCGCAATGGAAGGAATTGGCGCAACTCACGGGCGCGTATGGGGTGCGGTGCCGTTACGTCAAGCCGACGGTCGCGCACAACCGGCTGCCCACGGCATGGTGCACCGGCGATCCGTCGAGGCCGTTCGGGTTGCGGCTGCCCGGCTCCGCCGACCAGTACGCCGAGACGCTCGATGAAGTGAAAGCCCTCCTGGAAGAGGCGAAGAACGGGCCGCTGAAACCCTCGTCGACGCAGAAGGACGTGAAGGCGCGAGGAAAAGAGGAGCGCGACGATGGCCGGGGATCGATCGCCGGCCGGGAAGCGGCCGGCGCGAGCGGAGCGCACCGGGAACAGGCCGACCGGCTGAGGGACTTGGCAAAGGAAGTCGGCGCCTATTTCTATCCTTCCCGCACGGCCATGAAAGCCGATGCGGACGATCGCCCGTTCGCCTGCTGCCCCAACACTTTCCCGCCCGACACCTTCACCGTCCGGCTTCCTGGCCACGCCGAGCAGTTGGTCCGCGGTTTGACGGCGGCCGAACGGGCGCTCAGGCATGGGCATCGGAAGATCCTGGAAAGGTTCGCGGCCGAGGAGGCGCGGGAAACGGATTCGGCCGAAGGCCACGACGAACCGGTCGCCCGCGACGACGGCGCCGCCTTGGCGCAAGAGCTCGAAGGCCTGGCGGCGCAGGCCAAGGCGGCCTTTCGCTCATCGCCGCCCGGCGGCTTCGATGAACAGCCCGGCTTGTTCGCCTGCTGGCCCGACGACGCCTCGGGCGGAGCCGTCACCGTTCGGTTGCCCGGCGTCGGGGATCGGCCGGCCAAAAACCTCGAAGAAGCGAGCGCCCTGCTGCGCCAAGGCCGCGAGCTCGTCGAGCTGAAAGACCTGGCCGAAGAGTACGAAACCTTCGGCGCCCGGTTTTTCGCCTCGAAACCCGAACCCGCCGACGATGAACCGGCCGAATTGGCGTGTTGGCACAACGGCTCCGAAGACAAGCCCTTCACGGTTCGGCTTCCCGGCCGCGGCGAACGCACGGCCGCCGACCTCAAAGAAGCGGACGGGCTGCTGCAGGAGGGGCGCCGGCTCCTCC
>JBEVLR010000305.1:0-7392 GCA_040509075.1 Burkholderiaceae bacterium
CCGTCGGTGAGCACGCCGTCGACATCGAAGATCGCGGCGCGGATGCCCGCGCCGGCGCCCTGCGCTTTCAACAACAGCTCGGGCTCGAACCACAAGTGAGGCGCGCTCACTTGCCGGCCTCCGTCTTGCGGACTGCGGCAAATGCGCCTTCGGACGGCCGGGCGGCACATACCGGTAAAGCGGCCCGTGTCGCATGAAGTTCAAGGGAGCGGCGGATCCGGCTGCCCCGGTCCGTGCGCGGCCGGCCCCTTAGGGGAGCTGCGAGCCCCAGCGAGCGCGGGGACCTTGCCGTCCCGGCGCCGCCGCTCACGGACGACGCGTGAAGTTCAAGGGAGCGGCGGATCCGGCTGCGCCGGTCCGTGCGCGGCCGGCCCCCTCGGGGGGCAGCGGGCGCCAGCGAACGCACGGGCGCTGCCGTCCCGGCGCCGCCGCTCAAGGACGAGGCATGAAGTTCAAGGGAGCGACGGATCCGGCTGCGCCGGTCCGTGCGCGGCCGGCCCCCTCGGGGGGCAGCGAGCGCCAGCGAGCGTGGGGGCCTCATCAAATCACCTTCGCGCGCAACAGGTCGTTGGTGTTGAGCGCGCCGACGAGGATGCCCGCCTCGTCGACGACGAGCATGCTCGTCACGCGGAAACGCTCCATCGCGTCGGCGGCGTGGACGGCCAGCGCATCGGCGCGGACCAGGCGCGGGCGCGGATGCATCACCTCGTGGGCGACGCGCTGGCGAAGGTCGCCGCCGGTCTCGATCAGGCGGCGCAGGTCGCCGTCGGTGAAGATGCCCACGGGCTTGTCGGCGTCGACGATCGCCGTCATCCCCAGCCCCTTGCCGGACATTTCGCGCAGCAGCACGCCGAAGCTCGCGTCGCGGCCGACCCTGGGCACCGCATCGCCCGTGCGCATCAGATCCACGACATGCATCAGCAGCTTGCGCCCGAGCGCGCCGCCGGGGTGCGACATCGCGAAGTCGTCCTCGCGGAAGCCGCGCGCGTCCAGCAGCGCGACGGCCAGCGCATCGCCCATCGCCATCTGCGCCGTGGTGCTGGCGGTCGGCGCGAGGTTCAGCGTGCAGGCTTCTTCGTCGACCGCGCACGAGAGCACGATGTCGGCCACCTGCGCGAGCGAGGAATCGGGTTGGCCCGTCAGCGCGACCAGCGTCGCCCCGAGCCGGCGCAGTGCCGGGATGATGGCGCTGAGCTCGTTCGATTCGCCCGAGTTCGAGATCGCGATCACGATATCGCCCGAAGTGACCATGCCGAGGTCGCCGTGCGCGGCTTCGGCCGGATGGACGAAGAACGACGGCGTGCCGGTGGACGCCAGCGTGGCGGCGATCTTTCGGCCGACGTGCCCGCTCTTGCCCATGCCCATGACGACGACGCGGTGCTCGCAGCGCAGGATCGTCTCGACCGCGCGGGCGAACTCCGGAGTCAGGCGCCGCTGGAGGCCCAGCAGCGCATCGGCCTCGATCGCGAAGGTCTTGCGCGCCAGCTCCAAGGCGCGCGCCGCGTCGAAAGGCGTCTCGTTTTTCAATGTGGGCGGCTCATGTTCTAGGATGGGATGATTCTAGTGTTTGCACGCCTGCGCGTGCCCGACCCGCACCGACATGGCCTCGACCCTCGAATTGGCGCTGCTCTACCTCGCCGCCGCGATCGCCGGGGTCGTCGCTTTCCGCATGCTGCGGCTGCCGCCGGTGCTGGGCTACCTGGTGGCCGGCGTGCTGATCGGCCCGAACGCGTTGAAGCTCGCGCACGACACCGCCGGCGTGCGCCACCTCGCGGAGTTCGGGGTCGTGTTCCTGATGTTCGTGATCGGGCTGGAATTCAACCTGCCCAAGCTGCGCGCGATGCGCACGTTGGTGTTCGGGCTCGGCGCGTCGCAGGTGGCGCTGACCATCGTGGGCGCGATCGCCGGCAACTTCGCGCTGATCTGTGCCTTCTCCGCGCTCGGGCGCCGGTGGGATCTGACGTGGCAGGGCTCGGTGGTTCTCGGCAGCGCGATGGCGATGTCGAGCACGGCGTTGGTGGTCAAGCTGATGGCCGAGCGGTTGGAGCTCGAAAGCGAGCACGGCCGCCGGGTGATGGGCGTGCTGCTGTTCCAGGATTTGGCCGTCGTGCCGTTGCTGGTGTTGATCCCTTCGCTCGGGGGCAAGGCGGGCGACCTGTTCGCCGTCCTGGTGCCCGCGCTGATCAAAGCCGCGGTGGTGCTCTCGGTGCTTCTGTCGGGCGGGCAGAAAGTGATGCGCTGGTTCCTGACGATGATCTCGCGCCGCAAGAGCGAGGAGCTGTTCATGCTGAGCCTGCTCGGCGTGACGCTGGGCATGGCGTGGATCACGGAGCAGGCCGGGCTGTCGCTGGCGCTCGGCGCGTTCGTGGCCGGCATGCTGATCGCCGAGACCGAATACAAGCACCAGGTCGAGACCGACATCCGGCCGTTCCACGACGTGCTGCTGGGCTTGTTCTTCATCACGATCGGCATGAAGCTGGACTGGCGCACCCTGGCCGACGACTGGCTGCTGGTGATCCTGCTGACGACGCTGCCGCTGCTCGCGAAAGCCGGGTTGGTGGCGGGCCTCGCGCGCGCGTTCAGCGCCGCGCCCGGCGTGGCGTTGCGCACCGGCCTCTATCTCGCGCAGGCGGGCGAGTTCGGCTTCGTGCTGTTGACGCTGGGGACCGACAACAATGCGCTGCAGGACCGCTGGGCGGGCCCCGTGCTGGCGAGCATGGTGCTGTCGATGCTCGCGTCGCCGTTCCTGGTGCTGCATGCGAACCGGATCGTGATGAAGCTGGCGAGCAGCGACTGGCTGATGCAGTCCGTGGCGCTGACGACGATCGCCAAGCGCTCGATCCAGGCGGAAAAGCACGTGATCATCTGCGGTTACGGCCGCTCGGGCCAGAACCTCGCGCGCATGCTGGACGTCGAACGCATCCCTTACATGGCGCTCGACCTCGATCCCGACCGTGTCCGCCAGGCCGCCGCCGCCGGCCAAAGCGTCGTGTTCGGCGACGCCGCGCGGCTGTCGAGCCTGATGGCGGCCGGCCTGGCGCGCGCCAGCGCCGTGGTGATCAGCTATCGCGACACGCCTTCGGCCTTGAAGATGCTGCACCTCGTGCAGACGCATGCGCCGCGCGTCCCGGTGATCGTCCGCACGATCGACGACGCCGACCTCGAAGCCTTGCGCGCCGCCGGCGCGACCGAGGTCGTGCCCGAAGCGATCGAAGGTTCGCTGATGCTGGCCTCGCACGCCCTGGCGCTGGTCGGCGTGCCGATGCGGCGCGTGCTGCGCATCGCCCAGGAGGCGCGGGACGCGCGCTATGGATTGCTGCGCGGCTTTTTCCACGGCGCCGACGACGACGGCGTCGACAACCAGCAGGCCCGCCTGGCCAGCGTCACCGTGCCGACGAACGCCGCGTGCGCGGGCAAGACCATCGGCGAGATCGGCGTCGCCACCGAAGGCGTGCAGGTCGTCTCGCTGCGGCTGTCGAACGGCCGCGTCGTCGCGGCGCGCACCGAGCAGAAGCTCGCGGTCGGCGACACCCTCGTGCTCGCAGGCCTGCCTGAGCCGCTGCTGCTCGCCGAAGAAAAACTGACGACCGTCGCCTGACCCGCACGCGACGCCCGCCGTCCCCGCCGCCGGCGCTCAGCCGCGCGCGAGGCTCAAGGGAGGGAGGGATCCGGTTGCGCCGGCCCCGAACCGGCCGGCCCTTCGGGAGGCTGGGGGGCGCCAGCGCGCCGTGGCGCCCACATGATCAGGCCACGGGGGTGCCGCGCTCCAGCGTGCCGCGCATGCGCTCGGCCATCACGGCGCCGGACGCCCGCAGGATTTCGTACGCGAGCTCGGGCTGGCTGGCGAGCATCTCGTCCAGCCGAGGGCGGCTCAGCGCCCACACGACGCTGCTGGAGATCGAATCGACCTGCGCCATCCGCGTCGTCTCGCCGAACAGCGCCGGCTCGCCGACGATCGCGCCGGCGCGCAGCAGCGCGATCTTGGCCGCGGACGTGGCGGTGCTGCGCACGTAGACCTGCAGCGTGCCCGACTCGATGAAGTACATGGTGCGGTCGGAGTCCCCCTGGTGGATCAGCACGTCGCCGCTCTTCATCTCGCGGCGGATCAGGTAGGACCCCACGACGCGCCAGTTTTCCGGAGAAAAGCGGGGACGGAACGCATCGTAGGCATTCAGCGTCTGAACTGCCTGGACAAGCTGTGCAACGTTCATTTATCGAATCCTGTGCCGATGGCTGCCGACCCATTGAGCGCGGGCGACCGCCATGGCGCCTGATGATGACAGGTCTTCGGCGCCGATTGTCGTGCGTGGCCCCGTGGACGGCAAGGTATAGCCGGACGTCCGTCGAAAGATGGCCGGCCGGCCGGCGGTCCGATGCAGCGGGCAGGGCAGGCGCTCGCCCCGCCGTCGCCACGGATCGACCCGATGGGCCGGCGCCCGCTCGGGGGTGAGCGATAACTAGCGAGGATGTTTTTCAGGTTCGGCCCGCGCTCATTTCCCGATGCAGAAACGCCCGAAGATCTCGCCCAGCAGGTCGTCCGCGGTGAATTGCCCGGTGATTTCGCCGAGGGCCGCGTGGGCGAGGCGGAGTTCTTCGGCGAACAGGTCGAGGGCGGCGTCGCGCCGGTCGGCGTGCCCCTGCGCCATCTGCAGATGCCCGCCGGTGCGGGCAAGCGCTTCGACGTGGCGCGTGCGGGCGATGAATACCCCTTCCGGTACATGCGCCGCGCCGGCGCGCGCCAGCAGCGCCTGGCGCAACGCATCGACGCCGCGGCCGCTGCGGGCCGACAGGGCCAGCGCGCCTTCGGGCAAGGCCGCGTCGGGGGCGAGGTCGCGCTTGTTGAACACGTGCAGCGGCTCGGCCGCATGCGCCCGCCCGAGTTCGGCGGCGATCGCCGCGTCGTCGGCGCGCGCGCGCTCATCGTCGATGAGGCTCAGGTCGTGCAGGAACACCACCGCATCGGCCTCGGCGATCGCCTGCCAGCTGCGCTCGATGCCGAGGCGTTCGACTTCGTCGCCCGCGTCGCGCAGGCCCGCGGTGTCGATCACGTGCACCGGCACGCCGTGGATCTGGATCGTTTCGCCGATGCGGTCGCGCGTGGTGCCCGCGATCGGCGTCACGATCGCGAGCTCGGCGCCGGCCAACGCGTTCAGCAGCGAACTCTTGCCGACGTTGGGGGCTCCCGCCAGCACGACGCGCAGGCCTTCGCGCAGCAATGCGCCCTGGCGCGCGCGCCGCATCACGGCGTCAAGCTGCGCGCGGATGCCGGCGAGCTGCCCGCGCGCATCGGCGCGCTCGAGGAAATCGATCTCTTCCTCGGGGAAATCGAGCGTCGCTTCGACCAGCATGCGCAGCTGCACGATGCGCGCGGCGAGCGCGTCGATCTCGCGCGAGAACTCGCCGGCCAGCGATCGGCCGGCCGATCGCGCCGCGGCCGCCGGGCTGGCGTCGATCAGGTCGGCGACGGCTTCGGCCTGGGCCAGGTCGAGCTTGTCGTTGAGGAAGGCGCGCGCCGTGAATTCGCCCGGCCCCGCGACGCGCAATCCGATGCCGCGCCCCGCCTCGAGACAGCGCGCGAGGATCAGTTGCAGCACCACCGGCCCGCCGTGAGCCTGTAGTTCGAGCACATCCTCGCCGGTGTACGAATGCGGCGCGGGAAAGTGCAGCGCCAGGCCTTGGTCCAGCGCCTGGCCCTGCGCGTCGAGGAATGGCCCGTAGTGCGCGACGCGGGGCGACAGCGGTCGCGCGCACAAGGCGGAGATCAACGCGGACAAGTCACGGCCCGACGCGCGCACGATGCCGACCCCGCCACGGCCGGGCGCCGTGGCGACGGCGACGATCGGATCGTTCAGGCGGGCGAGCGAAACGGGAGCGTTCATCGGCGATCCATCCCCGCCGCGGCGCGGCCCTTCAAGTCTTGACGACCTTCGCTTCCGAGACGGCCGCCGCCTTCGATGGCTTCGGCCCGTCGATCTGGCGGTTGATCATCCATTGCTGCACGATCGTGAGCACATTGTTCGTGACCCAGTACAGCACCAGCCCGGCCGGGAACGAGAACAGCGCGATGCTGAAGGCGATCGGCATCAGCCACATCATCTTCGCCTGCATCGGATCCGCCGGCTTCGCCTGCATCGCCACCTGCAACAGGCTGGTGGCCGTCATCAGGATCGGCAGGATCGCGTACGGATCCATGACCGACAGATCCCGGATCCACAAGACCCACGGCGCGCCGCGCATCTCGGCCGACGAGGTCAGCACCGTGAACAGCGCGAAGAAGATCGGCATCTGGACCAGGATCGGCAAGCAGCCGCCCAGGGGGCTGATCTTCTCTTCCTTGTAGATCTTCATCGTCTCTTGCTGCATCTGCTGCGGGTTGTCCTTGTAGCGCGCACGAAGCTCCTGGATGCGCGGGCTGACCGCCTTCATCCTGGCCATCGAGCGGTAAGCGCTCGCGTTGAGGCCGTAGAACGCCACTTTCAGCACCACCACCAGCGCGACGATCGACCATCCCCAGTTGCCGATCAACGCATGCAATTTGTCGAGCAGCCAGAACAGCGGCTGCGCGACGATCTTCAAGTGGCCATAGTCCTTGACCTGCTCGAGGTTGGGCGCGAGCGGCTCCAACAGCTTTTCTTCTTGCGGGCCGGCGAACAATTTGGCGCCGATGCTCTTGCTGCCTCCGGGCGCGATGCTGCCCACCGGCGTCAGGATCGCGACGCGGTAGGTGGGTTCGCCGTTGGCGTCCGCGGGCAGCTTCGCCACGCCATACGTTCGCGATGCGCTGGGCTGCAGGATCCACGCGGCGGCGAAGTAGTGCTGGATCATCGCGATCCACCCGTCGGACGCGTTGGCGTTCGAGTCGACGATGTCTTTCTCCTTGCCCTTTTCGATGTCGCTGAAGCTGATGAAATTGAACTTGTTGTCTTTGTAGACCGCCGGGCCGGTGCTGGAGCTGGGGCCATTGAAGTAGCCGCCGGCGGGCACGCGGCCGTCTCGCACCAGCTGCAGATACAGCTGCGGATCGATCGGCGCGGCGGAGCGGTTGAACACCTCGTGCGTCACGTCGATGGCGTAGGTGCCGCGATGGAAGGTGTAGGTCTTGATCAGCTGCACGCCATCGACGGCGGGCGATTCGAATCGCAGCGCCAGTTCGTTCTGCCCCGGGGCGAGCGCGCGTTGCGCGCTGACCAGCTTCATCACCGTGGTGTGGTGCGGCAGCGGGCGGCCGTTCATGCCCGTCAGGCCGGTCTGCGCGGCGTAGAACTGCGACGGCGACGTATCGAACACCTGGACATTGCCCTGCGGGTGCGGCGGCACGCTCATCCCGATCAGCTTCTTGGCCTGTTCGAGGATCTCGCTGTGGCTGTAGGTTTCCTGGTATTTCAGCAGATC
>JBEVLR010000306.1:0-8333 GCA_040509075.1 Burkholderiaceae bacterium
GCGAAGCGCGCCGTCCCGCGGCCGGCGGGTCGCCGCCGTCCGCGGCGCGATAGGCGCCGCCCGCGCCCGCTACACTCGCCGACTTCCCCCCTCGATAGCCGGGCATCCCTCCATGTTCTCCCGCTTGCGCGAAGATATCGCCTGCATCCTGGAGCGCGATCCAGCGGCGCGCACCTGGCTGGAAGCGCTCGCCTGCTATCCGGGCCTGCATGCGCTGATCTGGCATCGGTGCGCCAGTTGGCTGTGGACGCGCGGCCTGCGCACGCCGGGCCGTTTCGTGTCGCACCTCGGCCGATTCTTCACGGGCATCGAGATCCACCCGGGCGCCGCCATCGGCCGACGCGTGTTCATCGATCACGGCATGGGCGTGGTGATCGGCGAGATGGCCGAGGTCCGCGACGACTGCACGATCTACCAGGGCGTGACGCTGGGCGGCACGTCGCTCGTCAAGGGCGTGAAGCGGCATCCCACCCTGGAGGAAGGCGTGATCGTGGGCGCGAACGCGAGCGTGCTCGGCGGCTTCACGATCGGCGCGGGCGCGCGGGTGGGCTCGGGCACGGTCGTCACGCGGGCGGTCCCCGCGGGCGCGACGGCCGTCGGCAATCCGGCGCGCATCATCGTGGCCGACACCGATGCCGTCCGCGAGGCGACGGCGGCGCGCCTGGGATTCTCGGCCTACGGCGTCACGCGCGGCCACGACCCGGTCTCGCTGGCGATGAAGGGGCTGATCGACAACGCCTCCCTGCACGAGCACCAGATCGCGCTGCTGTGGGCGGCCATCGAACGCCTCGCCGCCGAAGGCCCGCGTCCATCGAAGGACTGCGTGCCCACCGATGCGCAGACCGGCGAACACTTCGACGCCGAAGGCTTGAGCCGGCTCGTCAAGTAGCGCGCGCCCGACCGGCCGGCGGCCGTCCGGGCCCGTTCAGGGGGGCGACGGGCGCCACGCCGATTTCGGCCGGAACGCATCGCAGACCGACGGATCGGTCTCGATCCAGGGCCCGCCGAGGAGCTCGATGCAATAAGGCACGGCGGCGAAGATGCCGGGCACCGGCGGACTCAGGCCGGGCAGGCCTTGCAGCGTTTCGGCGATCGCCTTGGGCTGGCCGGGCAGGTTCAGGATCAGGCAGCGGCCGCGGATCGCGCCGACTTGGCGCGACAGGATCGCGGTCGGCACGAAGCGCAGGCCGATCTGGCGCATCTGCTCGCCGAAGCCGGGCATCTCCCGGTCGGCCACGGCCAGCGTCGCTTCGGGGGTCACGTCGCGCGGCGCGGGGCCGGTGCCGCCGGTGGTCAGCACGAGCGCGCATCGCGCATCGTCGACGAGCGCGCGCAGCGCGGCGCTGATCGTCGGCGCGTCGTCGGGGACCAGCCGCGACTCCCAGTCGACCGGGTTGCGCAGCGCGCGCGACAGCCAGTCGCGCAGCGTCGGCAGGCCGAGGTCCTCGTACACGCCGGCGGACGCCCGGTCGCTGATCGACAGCAGGCCGATCCGCACCCTGTCGAGCGGGGCGGCGGCGTCAGTCATCGGACGAAGGGGACGCCTGGGCGCCATCGTCGCCGGGCGTGCCCAGCATGTGGCCCTTGACCATCTGGAACAGGTCTCGGAAAGCGCGGCCGCGGCGGGCACCGGGCTCGAGCTTTTCCTTGCGCGCCGACCGCACGAGGTTGCGCATCTGCTGCACGTCGGTGTCGGGGTGCTCCTTCAGCCAGTCCGCCAGCGACTCGTCGTCGGCCAGCAGCTTGTCGCGCCAGTATTCGGCCTGGTGCAGCGCCAGCGTGTCCTTGGCGCTGCCGACGCGAAACGACGCGACGGCCTCGCGCAGCGGCTGCGCATCCTCGAATTTCATCAGCTTCCCGATGTATTGGAGCTGCCGCCGCTTGCCCTCGAACGAGCGCGTGCGGCGCAGCTCGGCGATCGCGTCGCGCAGGCGCTCTTCCATTTCGACGCCGGCCAGCCGATCCTCGGGCAGCGCCGCCAGCGCTTCGCCGAGCTCCTGCAGATCGTGCATCCGCTTCTTGAGTTCGGTCCGGCTCGGCGCTTCGCCGTCGATGGCGGCTTGCCGGTTGGACGCGTGGCGGGGCTCGCGGGGCATGTTCGGGATTCCAAGGGTCGCTATGATGGCCCGGATTGTCGTGCAACTGGCGCAGTCCCATCGCCCTCCTGCGCGGGCGCATCACCAGAGAGGCGAGGAAAGCCGATGAGCGTCACGGAAAACCAGGGTTTCGCATTCGGTGCGGACCAGTTCCAGCAGATCATCGAGGACGTGCTCGCGATCGCGAAGAAGACCGGCGCGACGGATGCCGCCGCCGAGGTGTCGGAAGGCAGCGGCCTGTCGGTCTCGGTGCGCAAGGGCGAGGTCGAGAACGTCGAGCGCAACCGCGACAAGTCGGTCGGCGTCGCCGTCTTCATCGGCAAGCGGCGCGGCAACGCGAGCACCTCCGATTTCTCGGCCAAGGCGCTCGAGCAGACGGTGCGCGCGGCCTACGACATCGCCCGCTTCACCGCCGAAGACCCGCTGGCCGGCCTGCCCGACGAAGCGGACCTCGCCACGCCCGAAGAGGCCGCCCGCCCGCTCGACCTGTTCCACCCGTGGGCGCTGGACGTGGCCACCGCCACCGAGCTGTCCAAACGCTGCGAGGACGCGGCGTTCGCCACCGACCGCCGCATCACGAATTCCGAAGGCGCGGGCGTCTCGGCGCAGCAGTCGCATTTCCGGTCGGGCAACACGCGCGGCTTTCGCGGCGGCTACGCGAGCTCGCGCCATTCGCTGTCGGCCGCGCCCATCGCGGGAAAAGGCGACGGCATGCGGCGCGACCACTGGTACACCTCGATGCGCGACGCCGACGACATGGCGTCGCCCGAAGCGGTCGGCCGCTACGCCGCGGAGCGCGCGTTGTCGCGCCTGAAGTCGCGCAAGATCACCACTTGCGAAGTGCCGATCCTGCTCGAATCGACGCTCGCCGCGGGCCTGCTCGGGGCATTCGTGCAGGGGGTCAGCGGCGGCGCGCTGTACCGCAAGGCGAGCTTCCTGCAGGATTGCCTGGGCACGCCGGTGTTCCCGGGCGGCATCGACGTGCTGGAGTTCCCGCACGAGGCGAAAGGCAAGGGCAGCGCGCCGTTCGACGACGAAGGCGTGCGCACGCAGACCCGCCAGGTCGTCAGCGGCGGCGTGGTGCAAGGCTATTTCCTGTCCAGCTATTCGGCGCGCAAGCTGGGCATGAGGACGACCGGCCACGCGGGCGGATCGCAGAACCTGCGCCTGACGCACCGCGGCACGCAGCCCGGCGACGATCTGCCGGAGATGCTGCGCAAGCTCGATCGCGGGCTGTTCGTCATCGAGCTGATCGGACAGGGCGTCAACTACGTGACAGGGGATTACTCGCGCGGCGCCGCCGGCTTCTGGGTCGAGAACGGCCGCATCGCCCATCCCGTGGAGGAAGTGACGATCGCCGGCCATCTGCGCACGATGCTGTCGGGCATCCAGGCGGTCGGCGCCGACGCCTACACCTATGGCGCCAAGACGGTCGGCTCGGTGCTGCTGTCGCCGATGAAGGTCGCGAGCGCCTGAATCGACGCGACGTCGACGGGCTGGGCCGCCGTCGTCGCGGCCCGCCTTTCACCGCGCCTCCACGCCACCGCATGTTCGAAATCGTCGCCTCGATCCTCGGCGTCGCCGCGTTGTGCGCGTTCGTGAACCACCGCGTGCTGCGCCTGCCGCCGACCGTGGGTGTGATGGCGGTCTCCCTCGCGTTCGCGCTCGCGCCCGCCGGACTCGGCGCGCTCGGCTCGGCCGGCGGGCTGCAGGCGCGCGTGCGGCTGCTGGTGCAGTCCGTCGATTTCTCGGAGCTGCTGCTGCAGGGCATGCTGTCGCTGCTGCTGTTCGCGGGCGCGCTGCACGTCGATGTGGACGCGTTGCGCCGGCACCGTTGGCAGGTCGGCGCGCTGGCGTTCATCGGCACGGCGGTGTCGACGGTGGTGGTGGGCGGCGCCTTGTTCGCGGTGTTGCCGTTCACCGGCGCGGCCGTGCCGTTGCGCGAGTGCATGCTGTTCGGCGCGCTGATTTCGCCGACCGACCCGATCGCCGTGATCGCCATCCTGAAATCCGCAGGCGCGCCGCGAAGCCTCGACGTGGTGATGGCCGGCGAAAGCCTGTTCAACGACGGGGTCGGCGTCGTGCTCTTCCTGTTGCTGCTGGATCTGCTGGTCGACGGCGGCGCGCCCTCCGCGGGCCGCGCGGCGACGCTGCTGCTGCGGCAGGCCGGTGGCGGCCTGCTGCTGGGCGCCGTCGCGGGCGCCGCGACGTCGATGCTGCTGCGCCGCAGCGACCTTCCTGTGGGCATGCTGCTGACGCTGGCCGTCGTCGTCGGCGGATACGCGATCGCGAATCGGCTGCACGTGTCGGGGCCGCTGGCAATGGTGGCGGCTGGCCTGGTCGTCGGGCACGGGTTGCGCGGCGAGGCGTTCCCCGCGGATGTTCGTCGTTCCCTGGGCGCATTCTGGGCGCTGCTGGACGAGCTGCTGAACGCGCTGCTGTTCGCGCTCGTGGGCATGCAAGTCGTCGTGATCCGTTTCCCGCTCGGGCCGCTGCCGTCGCTGGCCGCCGGGGCGGCCGCGATCCTGATCACGCTGGGCGCGCGCTGGTTGTCCACCGGATTGCCGGTGGACTTGTTCAGGCGGTCGTCCGGCTTGCCGGCCGGCGCCGGCGGCGTGCTGACCTGGGGCGGGCTGCGCGGCGGCATCTCGGTCGCGCTGGCCCTGGCGCTGCCCGCCGGGCCGAATCGCGACTTGCTCATCGCCTTGGCCTATGGGGTGGTCGCATTTTCGATCCTGGTGCAGGGGTCGACGTTCGGATGGTGGGTGCGCCGGACTCTTCCGCGGGCCGAATGAACCCGCCGGGCCGCGTTTCAACCATCGATGCGCCGGGTTCGCGTTCCGGCGGAAGAAGCGTGGCCGCGCGTGCAAGAATCCAGGCTTCTGAGAACTGGCCGGGGTGAGTGCTGTGGATCTGAAGGTGCCGATCACGATTGCCGATGAGTTGAGCGAGGAAGTCATCCCGTCGACCGGCCTGCTCGACCTGGCGAGCGGGGAGATCCATCGGATCGAATACCAGGGCTACGACCTCGAAGGCCGCGGCCTGCCCGCCGACAGCGACGATTACGAGTTCACGGTCGGCACGTTGTCGAACAACGGCAAGGACGTCGAATTCAAAGTCGACGTCAACAAGGTGACGGGCCAATATTCCGTCAGCGCGAGCGAGCTGCTCGAGATCAAGGTGCGCGCGGCGGCGCTGTTCGCGGGCATCAGCGGCAAGGACATGCTGCGCAACGTCGATGCGAAGGCTGCGCCCCCGGGCGGCGCCAAGGGCCGCGGGCGCCTGCACTGACCCCGCGCCTCATCGGCGCCGCCGTCGGGCGGGAAGGCCGCGGGAGCGGCGTTCCCCACGGTGGCGGTCAACCGCCGTGGCGATAACCGCCGCCTTCATAGCCGTGGCCGTAGTAACCGTGGCCGTAGTAACCGCGGCCACCCCACGGCGCGATGCAGCATCCGCTCACCATGGCCACCAGGATCGCCAGCGTGCCCCAGCGCACGATCTTCGATTTCGTCTTCATCGTCATCTCCTTAGCCACGCGAATGCGGCTTGTGTGTTCAACGTGATGATGGGCAACCCGATGACCCGATCGAGGGTTTCCATGTGCAAAGAGACGTAAACGCCCTGCGCCGAGCTTTCGCGTCGGTGCGCGCATGCGGATTGCCCGCTCGACAGGCAGGTCCTCGCGTCAACCGACTGGTCGAACGGGTCGTTGTAAGGACATCGGCGTCCGTGGCCAAAAGGGCGCCGCAACGGCCAGCCCTCAATTCGTTCGGATCACTTCGGAGAAGACACCATGAAGAGAATCATGTCCCTGATCGCCGGCGGCGCTGTCGCAGCGGCGATGTCGGGCTGCATCGTCGCCCCCGCGCCCGGGTATCGCGACGGCCCCGAAGCCTACCAGCCGCCTGCGGGCGTCGTCTATGTCGCGCCGACTTATGCGGCGCCGGGTCCGGGCTGGGGTTGGCGCTATCACGCGCAATACGGCTGGGGGTGGTACCACCCGCATCAGGGTTGGCACCGCGGCTGGCGTTGAACGGCAGCGGGCTTTCGTGGAATGCCCGCTCCGCGATGCTCCGTCCGGGCGCCGCATGGCGCGCGCATCCGCCGCGATCGGCTCGGCGAGACGCCGTTCAGCCGGCTTGCGACAGATGGTAAAGCTGCGTCGAACGCGCCCCCGAGCGGCAGAACGCCAGCATCGGGTGGGGCAGCTCGGCCACCAGCGTGCGGAAGGCGGCGATCTCTTCGGGCGACTGGTAGCCGCCGGCGACGGGCAGGTGCCGATATTCGATGCCGACGGTTTTCGCGGCGGCTTCGATGCGCGCGGACGCCGGCTGATCGGGGCCGTGTTCGAAGTCCGGCCGATTGTTGACGACGCTCTTGAAGCCGAGACGGGCCAGTTCGGCCATCGCGGCCTCGTCGAGCTGGGGGGCGGCGAACACGCCATCGGCGATCTGACGCAGGGGCAGGGTGGTTTGCATGGAGGAAGTCGACATTTGAGAAAACCGCATCATCGCCGCGGTCGCGTCATTTCGCCAGCGCGGCTTTGACGGCGGCGGAGACGAGCCCCATGTCGGCGTTGCCGGCCAGGCGCGCTTTGGCGGCGCCCATCACCTTGCCCATGTCGCCCGGGCCGTCCGCGCCCAGCTCGGCGACGATCGCGCCGACTTCCGCGGCGATCTCTTGCGCGTTCAGGCGCTGCGGCAGATAGCTGGTGAGCACGGCGAGTTCGGCGGATTCCTTGTCGACGAGGTCGGTGCGCCCGGCCTTGGCGAACGCGTCGATCGAATCCTTGCGCTGCTTGGCGAGCTTGTCGACGATCGCGATCACGTCGGCGTCGGTCAGCGTCACGCGTTCGTCGACTTCGCGCTGTTTCAGCGCGGCCAGCAGGTTGCGGATCGCCAGCAGGCGTTCGGCATCCTTGGCGCGCATCGCGGCCTTCATGTCCTCGGTGATGCGTTCTTTGAGCGTCATGGGCACTTCTCGGTTGTGGAAACGACGAAGCCCGTCACGGCGTCCCGCGCGGGCTTTCTGTGGTTTCGGGATCGGCGCCCGCGCGGCAACTGCGCAAGGCGTGCCGATCCGGAGGAAAACGAGCTCGAGAGCGGCGTCGAAGCGCAGTGGGTCAGTAGAGCTTCTTGGGCAGCTGCATGCTGCGAACGCGCTTGTAGTGGCGCTTGACGGCCGCGGCCTTCTTGCGCTTGCGTTCAGCGGTGGGCTTCTCGTAGAACTCGCGCGCGCGCAGTTCGGTCAGAAGACCCAGCTTTTCGATGGTGCGTTTGAAGCGGCGCAGGGCCACGTCGAACGGCTCGTTTTCCTTGACTCGGAGAGTGGTCATTTAACGAAGGATCCTTCGGGAGATTGCGCTCGGAGTCCTCGCCCAGGCCCGTCGCGACGCATCGGCATTCGCTTCGGCGTCGCTCGGGCTTTCCGGAAATTGGACAAAGATCGACACGCGGTTTGCCAGCAAAGCCTGGGATTCTATCCGGAAATAGTCGTTTGCGCCAACCCGTCCGCACACGCGAACGCGCTGGCCCAAGCCCATTGGAAGTTGTAGCCGCCCAGCCACCCGGTGACGTCGAGAACCTCGCCGATGAAGTGCAGCCCCGGCGCGCGTCGGCTTTCCAGCGTTTTCGAATCGATCTCGCGGGTGTCGACGCCGCCGGCCATCACCTCGGCCTTCTTCCAGCCTTCGGTGCCGTCGGGTTGGATCCGCCACCTGGACAGCGACTGCGCGAGCCGCTGCAGCGGTTTGTCGGCCATCTCCGCAAGCGCCCGCTCGGCCGGCAATCCTTCGCGCGCCAGCCAGGCCAACGCGAGCCGCTGCGGCAAGTGGCTGGAAAGTTCGTTGCCGAGCTGCCGACGCGACGCGGCCTTCGCCTGCGTCAGGGTGCGCGGCCAGTCGGTTCCGGGCGCAAAACCGATTTCGAGCGCTTCTCCGGGCCGCCAACAGCTCGAGGCCTGCAGCGCCGCCGGCCCGCTGAGCCCGCGATGCGTGAACAGCAGATCTTCGACGAAGCGCGCGCGTTCCTTCGGGCTGCCCGACGAGATCTCCACCTCCAACGACACGCCCGCCAGCGCGGCGAACGGCGCCCATTGCAGGGGGTCGAACACGAGCGGCACCAGCGCCGGCCTCGGCTCGACGATCGCGTGGCCGAACAGCTTCGCGAGCCGCAGCCCGAAGTCGCTGGCGCCGATCTTCGGAACCGGCAGTCCGCCGGTGGCGACGACGACGCGGCG
>JBEVLR010000307.1:0-3427 GCA_040509075.1 Burkholderiaceae bacterium
CACTCGGGGACGCGCCGGGGCCCGATCCGCAGCGGATCGCGCACCGAACGCAGGTTGGTCGGCGCGAGCCAGGCGGCGACGATGCGCAGGTCGGGGCGCGCCGCCCGCGCGAGCGCCGCCGCGGGCATCATGAACGGGTGCGCGAGCAAGGCCAGGCGCTCGCCCGGCGCCCGGCCGGCGATGCGGCCCGCGACTTCGTCGAGCTCGGGCTCGATCGCCCGCCACAACACGCCGAAGCCCTTGCGCGGATGCCACAGGTCGGGATGGCGCAGCACCTCGAAATAATCGTCTTCCGTGCCCACGCCTTCGAACGGCACGCCGGCGGCTTCGACCGCCGCGGCGTGGGCCTGCGGGCCGAGCAGGGTCACGCGATGGCCGCGCGCCAGCAGACCGCGCGCGAGGCTCAGGAACGGGTAAAGGTCGCCGGCCGAGCCCAGCGTCGCGACGAGCACGTGGGTCGGGCCCGCGCCGCCGCGGCCGTCCATGCGGGCGCCGAGCGGGTTCAATCCGGCCCCCGCCGCGCCGGCGCGGCGCCCCGGCCGGGGAGCGTCCGGGCCCGATCCGCGCCGCACCGCTTGAACCGCGAGGAAACGCGCGGCGCCACGCCGGGCGGCGTCGGAACCCTCTGCCGGAGGCGGCGGATCAGGTGGGCGGACATCGGAAGAAGGTGGATTCGACCCGCGCGGTCGGCGGAGTCGGCGGAAAAGATGGCGAGTTTAGGCCGCCGGCGGCCACCCGTGGACGAATCGCCGCCGATTTCGTCGACCCGGCAACTTCGTTTCCAGCGGCCTGGCTTCGCGCGCCTTTCGTCCCGCGAATCGACTTTCGGACACGCTGCGCGCCGCCATCGGCTTGATTCATAAAAATTCATCAAGGAGACACACCATGCGCAGGACAGTCAGACGCCTCCTGGCGGAGGACCTTTTCTTGGACCAGTTTCTCGCGGAGCCGGGGATTCGCGTGGCGATCACCGGCCGCAGGCGCCTCAGCGTGCAAGGGCCTCTTTCCCAGCTGGACACGCAAGCGGCCACGGTGCCGGGCCGCCATACCCGGTCGACGTTTTCCACCTCGGCCACCCGGCCTGCCCCGCAAGTCCAGAGCTCCGCGACGCCGGAGCCGGGCATTTGGACCGCGCCCGGTTCGCCGGCGGCTTTTCCGCCGGCTTCGTCCAGGCTCCTCGACGAGGCCGCCTGGAACGACCGGATTTCGCCGGCGGTTCGGGAACTGCTGCTGGATCCGGCCATCATCCGCGGCCTGGATCTCATGACGGGGATCCTTCGGGACCCGGCCACCGGCCGCGCCTGCTTCCCGCCCACGGAGCTGCCGTGGGTGCAAATCTATGTGCAGATGGTCAGCGTCATGCGTGGCGAGTCCGTCAAGGAAAGGCTTTCCCAGGTCGTGGGATCGGCCTGCAACGGCGGCATGGTGAAACGCCGCCACAAACCGAGCCAGATCGCGGTGTCGGCGACGAAGAACCTGATGGGCTACGTCTCGACTTATTCGAGCACGACCAACATCGGCGTGGGCCTGGCGTTCCGTCCGCAGACGCCGCACGTGCTGGCTTGCGAGCAGATCGGCGTGACCGATCGGCTCCTGCATCAACGGCCGCACGTCGCGGCCGTCGAGCGCCGCCGCCGGGGCGAAGGCCGGTTGGAAGACGAAAGGGAGGTCTTCGCCGGCTTGGCCCGGCAATTGGGCATCAAGACGTTGCGGAGCGCGGACGAGGAAGTCGAACACTTCATGGCCCAGCAGGCGCAGCGCGATGCCGTCGTGGCGGAATTGCCGCCGAAGGCCAGGCTGATCCGATTCCTTTGCAAGGCCGGCATCGCCCAGCTCGTCGGCGGCGCGGACGGCGGATCGCGGGCGCTTCATTTCGTCGACGACGAGAACCTCGAAGACATGCGGGAACGGCTTTCGGATTACTTCGACGAGTTGATCGATTTCTCGAGATCGCCTCTTCCCGGTGGGGGAACGGACGGGGATCCGATCGGCCTGTCGGAAACGCGCGCCGTGGGCCCGATGCTGGAGAAAGGATTGACCTTGCTGGCCTTCGACCGGTGGGCGGCCTTGTCCGCGCAAGAGCAGGATCGCGACCTGCAGGAGGCCCTCGACAAGGCGACCGGGATCATGCCCCTGCCCCTTTCGGGATTCCATTCGCACGCCAACGAATATTTGATCCAGCCGACCGAAAGGGAGGGTTCCGGCGACGCCTTCGCCGTCGTCGTGCACGCTTTCGACGAGGCGGCGTGCTCCGCGGCGATCGCGTTGCGGCAGGCCTTCTTCGACGGGACGGGCCGCCTCCTGCCCTTCATCAAGTGCGGCACGGACAGCAATTCGATCGATTTCCTGGACCCGGCAACCATCGCGCGCATCGCCAACCTGCGGCTGATCGCCGAGTATCTTTGACCCGCCTGGCGCCGTCGCGCCGACATCGCGGATCATTGACCCCCCGAAGCGCCCGCGGCGCCTTCCCCGCATCGGGAAACCTCCGGTCGCCCGCGGCGCGGGCGCCTTCGGACGGCGGGGCGACGCCGGATCCTGATCGCTGATCGTCGTGTTGCCGGCGCCGTTTCGGCGCCATGGAAAAATTGACATGCCCGTGCCTTCCACCGCTTCGCCGACCCCGACCCCGACTTCGAAGGCGCCATCGCGCTTGGCCGCGCTTCGCCGTTGGGCGGTGGTCCTCGTGCTGGGGTTCGCCTCCGGATTGCCGTTGGCGCTCACCGGCCAGGCCTTGCAGGCGTGGCTGGCGGTCGACGGGCTCGACATCGCGCGGATCGGCTTCCTGAGCCTGATCGGCCTTCCCTACACCTTCAAGTTCCTGTGGGCGCCGCTGATGGACCGGATCGACCCGCCGCTGTTGGGCCGGCGGCGCGGCTGGATCGTGCTGAGCCAGGCGCTGCTCGCGGTCGCGCTGTTCGCGCTGTCCGAGGCGTCGCCGGTGCTCGCGCTGCCGATGTTCGCGGCGCTCGGCGTGGGCGTCGCTTTCCTGAGCGCGTCGCAGGACGTCGTCGTCGACGCCTACCGCACCGATCTGCTGCCGCCGCGCGAACGCGGCGTCGGCTCATCGCTGTTCGTGACCGGATATCGGCTCGCGATGATCCTGTCCGGCGGCGTGGCGCTGATCTGGACGGACACCGCGAGCGGCTCCGGCATGAGCTGGCCGGCGGTCTATCGCGTGATGGCGGCGCTGATGGCGGCCGCGGCCGTGTTCAGCCTGGCGGCGCTGCCGCGCCTGGCGCCGCCGCCGGCGGGCCCGCAGGATCCGGGGCGCGCGCCGGTGCGGCGCGACCTGTTCGGCTTCCTCGCGGTCGCCGCCGCGGCGGCGGGCGGGGTCTGGCTGACCGGGCGTTTCGGCGCGCCGGTCGCCGGCTGGCTGTTGTCGCCGTGGTTCGGCGCCGATGTCGCGCGCGGTTCCTTGCAGGCG
>JBEVLR010000308.1:0-3443 GCA_040509075.1 Burkholderiaceae bacterium
TCACTGTTTTGTGTTTGCAATTTCTGCTCACGTTGATGGCATGATTTATTGGGTTGTTCAATTTTGCGAAATTGCTTCTCTCATGCTTTTGATAAGATTTAATTCGAAGTAAAGCAGGTGGCATTTGAGAAGCGCCGAGCGGTAGTAGGCAACTGTAAATTACGCCTTGGAAAACTTTATTCAACTGCACGAAGGCATATCCTTCGTCCACTCAAAATCTTGATGGGCGCGATGCGGGGCATCTAGCAAGCAAATACGACGTCAGCGGCTAGTCGCCGGCGCCGGCGCCGGCGGCGGCATTCGCCGCGACGGCCCTTGCCACCGCCCACGCCACCGCCCCGGCCAGGATCCCGCACGCATGCGCCAAGGGCGCCACTGAGATGCCCAACAGCGCATTCGGCCTCAACGTCGGGTCCCAGGGCGTCTCCATCAGCACTTTCGCGATCGTGCCGATCGTGATCGCGGCGCCGATCCACCGGTCGCGCGGCGCCTGTGGGAGGCCGGCGGACGCCGGGACGGCGCGCGGCCAGGCCAATGTCAGGCCGAGCACGATCACGCCCGCATGCAGCACGCCGGACAGGCCGCCATAGTGCTGCAGGGCCTGCGGCGGGGCGGCGGTGTCCGCCAGCGTCATCAAGGCTTGCGTCAGCGGCCACGCGATGAACCAGGCGGCGGCGGCTTCGAACGGCGCGCGGGCGCGCCATCCGACGGCGCCGACCACCGCGGCGCCGGCCAGGTTGACCGCCAGGTGCGCGGCGCTCCAGTGCACCCAGGCGCTGGTCCACACGCGCCAGGGCTGCCGCGATTCGAAGCCGGGTTGCCAATCGAGCGCCGCCGGCCACGAGGGCCCCGCCGCCGACAGGGCGGCCACCAGGACGGCGCCGGCGACCAGCAGGCCCGTCACCGCGAGCCATGCGGCGCCGTCGGCCTGGGCGGGGCGGCGGGTCATGGCCTGCTGGCCCGGTCGGAGCGGGCGGCCGCTGGCGTTCGCCGACGGGGCGCTCCGCCGCCGGACCCGCCGTCGAGCGGGCATCGCCGCGATCGGCTCACGCGCCGGGGCCGAACACCGCCCGCCACAGCGCCCGCCCGGCCGCGCGTTCCGGCGCCAGCGTCCCGGCGGGGAACAGCGTGGGTTGTTCGTCCAGCCGCGCGCGGTGCTGGGCGCGGCGCAGTTCGCGGTAGGCGTCGGAGGCGGCGGTGCCGATGCCTTCGTCCAGCAGGTCGGCCGCTTCTGCCCGTTTGAGCAGGGCGATGTTGCCGAGGTTGTCGCACATGCCGGGGTAGCTGCGTCCATGGGCGAGCACCAGGTACTGCACGGCGAACTCGATGTCCATCAGGCCGCCTTCGCAGTGCTTGGGATCGAAGCGCTCGTCGCGCTGCGGATTCGCGTCGCGCACCTTCCGGCGCATCGCGGCGATTTCCTGGCGCAGCGCGTCGGGGTCGCGTTCGGCCCGGATCACCGCCTGCCGCGTGGCTTCGAAACGCTCGTCCAGCGCGATGTCGCCCGCGCAGAAACGCGCCCGCGTGATCGCCTGGTGCTCCCAGGTCCACGCGGTGTTGCTGCCGCGCCCGCGCTGGTAGCGTTCGAACGAGTCGATCGACGTCACGAGCAGCCCGGAATTGCCGTTCGGGCGCAGCGCGGTGTCGATGTCGAACAGCTCGCCGGCGGCGGTGCGCAGCGTCAGCCAGGTGATCAGCTTGCGCACGAACGCGGTGTAGGTTTCCTGCGCCTGGTCGGGGTCGGCTTCGCCGGCGTCGTCGTACAGGAACACCAGGTCGAGGTCGCCGCCGTAGCCCAGCTCCTTGCCGCCCAGCTTGCCGTAGGCGATGACCGCGAGTTTCGGCTCGGGGCGATGGCGCTGCTTCATGTTGCGCCAGGCCCAGTGCAGGCAGCAGCTGAGGATGGTGTCGGCCAGCGACGACAGTTCGTCGGCCACCGCTTCGACGGTGATGCGGTTTTCGACGTCGCGCACCAGCGTGCGGAAGGCCTCGGCATGGTGCGCGCGGCGCAGCGTGTCGAGCAGCTCGCCCTCGTCGGCTTCGCCGGAGCGGTGCCAGGCGTCGTGGCGCGCCTCCAGTTCGCAGGCCAGGCGCCAGGCGTCGAAGCGTTCGACCATCGCGCGTTCGTCGGCGAGCTCGTCGATCACGCCGGGGTGCAGCATCAAGTAGCGCATCGGCCAGCGCGCCAGGCCCAGCAGGCGCAGCAGCCGCCGCTGGACGTTGGGCCGTTCGACCAGCAGCGCGAGGTAGCTTTCGCGCCGCAGCAGCGGCTCCATCCAATCGACGAAGCGCATCGCCGCGGCCGTCGTGCAGTGGCCGCAGCGGATGTCTTCCACCGCGCGCTGCACCAGCTTGGCGATGCGCAGCCGGCTCTCCTCGCGCAGGTTCTGCACGCGCGGGTTGTCGGCGAACGCGCGCACGCGTTCGGCCAGCTCGGTGGGCAGCTGGTCGAGCCAGCCGTCGCTATCGAGCCGCGCCAGCGGCACCGCGCAGGTGCGGCAGCCGCCGTTGCGCGGCGGCGGCGCGCGGCCGTCGTGCAGCAGCGTGTCGAACTCGGTCGACACGAACTCGCGGATCTCGCACAGCCGGGCGATCAGCGCGCAGGCGTCTTTCGCGCCCGGCAGCCCCAGGCTCGCGGAGATCCAACGCAGGTCGTCGTCGACGGTGGGCAGCAGGTGGGTCTGCTGGTCGTCGAGGAATTGGATGCGGTGCTCCACCCGGCGCAGGAAGACGTAGGCGTCGCGCAGCTGCGCCGCCGTGTCGGGCTTCATCAGGCCGATGGCGCCGAGCTTGGCGAGCGCCTTCAGCGTCGAACGGGTGCGGATCTCGGGGAACTGCCCGCCGCGCACGACGAGCAGCAGCTGGACGATGAACTCGATCTCGCGGATCCCGCCGCGCGACAGCTTGACGTCGTTCGCGCGCTCGGGCCGCCCGGCGGCGCGGCGCTGGGCTTCTTCGCGGATCTTGTGGTGCAGCTGGCGCAGGCCCTCGAACACGCCGTAGTCGAGATAACGCCGATACACGAACGGCGTCACGAGCGCCCGCAAGGCCAGCGCCCGCCCGCTGGTGACGGCCGCGCGCGGCGCCACGACGCGGCTCTTCAGCCACGCGAAGCGCTCCCATTCGCGGCCTTGGACGAGGAAGTATTCCTCCAGCATCGAGAGGCTGACCACCGGCGGCCCGGAATTGCCGTTGGGCCGCAGCGCCAGATCGACGCGGAACACGAAGCCGTCGTCCGTCACGTCGCCGATCAGCGCGTACATGCGCCGCGCGACCTGGCCGAAGTATTCCTGCGCGCTGACCGGGGCCGCGCCATCGGTCTGCGCGTCGTCCTCGTAGACGTAGATCAGGTCGATGTCGGACGACACGTTGAGCTCGCGCGCGCCGAGCTTGCCCATGCCGATGATCCAGAACTCGACCTTCTCGCCGGCCGCGTTGCGCGG
>JBEVLR010000309.1:0-3358 GCA_040509075.1 Burkholderiaceae bacterium
CTCGGCCTCGTTGCCGTTGGACGCCTGACCCGTCGCGCGCCGCATCAGGGAGGTCGCGTCCTTGCCGTGCGCCGGGTATTGCCCGATGCCCACCGTGCCCGTCACCCGCAGATCCTGGCCGGCGACGCTGAAAGGCTGCTGCAGCGACAGCAGCAGCTTGCGCGCGACGCGCTCCGCATCGGGCTCGGCGTCGATCCACGCCAGCAGCACGCCGTACAGGTCGCCGCCCAGCGACGCGACGACATCGCTCGCGCGCAACCCGGCGCGCAGGCGCACCGCGACCTTGCGGCGCAACACGTTGGCCGACTCCACGCCAAGTTGGCGCTCGGCCCCGCGCAAGCCCTCCAGGCGCAGCACGATCAGCGCCATCGCCGCCGGCTCGCGCTCGCGCAGCGCGAGCAGGTGCGTCATGTGTTCGAGCAGCTGCGCGTGCGTGGGCAGGCCCGTCGTCAGGTCGGTGCCGAACGCGCGCTTCGCGCTCGTCTCGAGACGCTTGCGTTCGATGGCCATCCGCAGCACGCGGCCGAGGCAGGCGTCGGTCGCGTCGCCGGCGGCGACCACCTCGTGCACGCCGATCTGCAGCAGCTTGACGCACTGGGCCGACGTGGGCTCCGGCGCGACGACGACCACCGCCGCATCCATCACCGCATGCGCGAGCCCGGGCCAGGCCAGCAGGCGGTCGTATTCGGCGGACGAGCCGAGGTCGAACAGCAACGCATCGCACGGACTGTCGCGCAACGCGCCGCCGAGGCCGTCGAGGCCGCCGCACGCCCTGACCACGAATGGGCCATGGGCGGACGCGCAGAGATCCGGCGGCTCGGCGCTGAGGCAGAGGACCTGGTAAGGATTTCGCATGGGGCCGCCGTCGCTGTCGTTGGGGAATCATGATGCCCCAGGCCGGCGGCGCCGAGGGCGGATGAAAACACTGAACTTGGCCTGCTTATCCCCTCATCGTCCAGGGGCGCCGCCGGCGCGCGACCCCGGCACGGGATGCGAACCGCCGCAGCGACTGCGCTTCGCTTGGACACGCATGGGTTCGCGACCGCCGCCGAGCCTCGCCCGTCGGGGACGCAACATTCGCCCCCATCCACGGGCCGATGCCGAGCCGGCCGCCATCGATCCTACCGCGCGCACCAGGAGATGCCGACGATGCCCATGACCTCATCACTCGAAGGAGCGCCCCCGGCGGGCGACCACGCGCTGGACGACCATCGACACGCCGAGACGCCCACGGACGATGCCTCGGGCCCGGCGTCCCCCGTCGCCAGGTATTCGCTCGGCGGACTGCGGTCGTTCGCCCTTCCCTATGCCCAGGCGGCCGCATCGACGCTGCAGCGGAGCGCCGAAGACCTCGGCGCCTTTTTCGCGAGCCGGATCCCCGCGCGCCAGCTGGCGGCCATCGCCGACGCCGCCGCCCCCTACCTGCCCGCGGCGCTGCGATCGCCGGTGGCCCCGGACATCGCGCACTACGAGGGAATGCCGATCGCCGGCAAGGGCCTCCAAGTCTTGACGGCGAAAAACTTCAACGAATTCATCGTGGAGACCCGATCCCTGCACGACAGGAAGACGCCCGGCGCGAGGAACTACGAGGCGATGAGCTTCCACCTGCTCGACAAGCCCTGCGTGATGATCATGGACGCGGAGGATCATCGAAACACCTGCCTGTCCGAAATGGTGACGAAGCTGGGCAACACGCCGGACGAGGCGAGCCCGCTCGGCGAAGGCGTCGAGCACATGCTCGGGCATGAAAGCCTGGTGATGATGGACGCGTTCGACCTGGGCGGCGACAAGAACCCGGCCTACTTCAAGCAACGCAAGGTGATGATGAGCCATCTGTCCAACGGGACCAGGATCGAAGCCTACGTCAACACGCGCATGCCGGCGATCATCGACCGCTGTTTCGTCGCCGCGGCCCGGGACGGCGGCGATCATCCGATCGCGCCGATGCTGCTCTCGCTGACGATGGATCTCGAGGGCGGGTTCCTCGGTTTCGAGAAGGTGCGCCCGTCGGCGTTCCTGGCGGAAAGCCCGGACAACCAGGCGTTCTTCGAAGACCTGCTGGCGCAGCTGACCCATCCGCTGCTGGCGATCCAGCCGACGCGGCGCGCGGAGTTGATCAAAGGCGGCGACGCGAAGCTGCGCGCGTACGGGAACATGATGATGGCCGGGAACTGGGAAGTTTTCCGCGACGCGGTGGACAACAAAAAGCCCAACCTGATCGTGGACTTGTTCGAGCAGGTCTCGTTCGAAGGCAAGAAGTTTCCGCGCACGCACCCGGAATTCGTCGACATCGGCAAGGCGTCGCCGGCCAAGATGATGGATTTCATGCGTAAGATCTACGCGATGCAGGTCGTGGCCGGCGAATACACGGCGCCGGTGGCGGATTTCGCCATTCGCGAGATCTTCAATCGTCCCGAGGTGCTGGCCCGGATGCGGGCCGAGCTCGACGGCCTGGGCCCGGGCGAGATCGTCGAAGGCAACCACGCGAAATGCCCGTACTCGTACGCCGTGGTGCTGGAAACGCTGCGGCTGTATCCGCCGGTCGCGATCCAGCCGGGCCGGGTGCGCAAGGATTTTCGCCCGACCGTCGGCGGCAAGGAGGTGCCGATCCTCAAGGACACGTTGATGCTGTTCGACCTCAAACGCCTGAACGAATCGATGGAGGACCCGATCGAGACCGAGACCGGCGAGGTCATCCTGCCGACCGACTTCCACCCCGAACGCTACCTGTCGCGCCCGGGGATCGGCACCGAGCACGGGTCGGACAAGTTCCTGAAATCCTTGCTCAGGAGACCGGATGCGCTCCACTCTTTCGCCGGCAACTACGGCCGATTGAACCGGATCTGCCCCGCCCACAAGCTGGTGATCAACGAGCTCCTGATGATCGTCGCCGCGGCGACGAAATACGACCTGGGCGCCAAGGACGACGAAGGCCGGGAGCTCGACCGCATTTCGTGCGAGGAACACGCGCCGGCGACGACGCGCCCGCGCGTTCCCGTGCGGTACGCGTTCAACCCGCGCCCCATCGCCGCGACGGCGTGACCGCGAACGCGGCGCCCGGGCGCGCGGCGGTCTTCCTGCCGGATCGGCCAAAGGCTAGAATCGCGACCGCTGCGGGTGTAGTTCAATGGTAGAACGGCAGCTTCCCAAGCTTCATACGAGGGTTCGATTCCCTTCACCCGCTCCAGTCCTCGCTGACGCCCGCCGCTGACGGCGGCACCCGGCAACCCGCGCATCGGCACAGCGGCCAGCGCTGCGGCAGCCTCCGCGCGCCGCGCTGCCGCCGACATCGGGCGAGCCGCCGCGGATCCAAACCGCGCCCCTCTGCGTAGAACCGGTCTACAACGAGGACGAGTGA
>JBEVLR010000310.1:0-5353 GCA_040509075.1 Burkholderiaceae bacterium
CATGCGCCCCGGAAGGCGCGCGCCTCGGCGATCGCGGCGCGGTAGACGCTGCGCGCGCGGCCGGACAGTCCGCCGCCGTACCGGCGCGCGAACTCGAATTCGTCGTGAACGCGCACCGGCGTCGGACAACTCAGGCGCGTGTCGGTGGCGTCATGCCGACGATAGAGGAAACCGACTTCGTCGATGTTGAAGTAGTCGCAGCGTCCCAGCACCTGGCAGACGAAATCGAGGTCGGCGAGCCACTTGAGCGACCGGTCGAAGCGCGCATCGCGTACCGCGCTGCGGCGCAGCAGCGTGTTGCTCGGCGCGCCGACGAGGTTGGCCATGCCGCGCGCGCAGCGCGCGATCGCCTCGCGGCCCGGCAGGCGTCCGGGCAGGTAGGTGGTGTCGTGGCGCGGGTTCAAACGCTCGTCGGTGACCCGGCAATTGCAGCTGACGACCCCCACCTCGGGATGCGCATCGAGCGCCGCGACCTGCTTGGCCAGCATGCCCGGCAGCAGCACGTCGTCGGAAGAAAGCAGTTTGACGTAGTCCGCCGACGCCAGTTCGAGGGCGCGGTTGTGGTTTCGCAGCGATCCGACGTTGACGTCGTGTTCGACGACCCGCACGCCGCGGCCGGCATATCGGCGCACGGCGCGCACCGTATCGTCCGTGGAGCAGTTGTCGAGCACGACGATTTCGAGGCCATCGACTTGCTGCCGCAGCGCCGAATCCAACGTCTGATCAATGAAGGCGGCCGCGTTGTAGGCCGGGATGAGGATTTGGACAGTCATGACGCGGCGAAACGTTTCCAGTAGCGGCGGAAGAGCACGAAGCTCCACGGCAGGGCGAGCAATGCCGTGGCGAGGAAGTACAGCTGCGCCGTCAGCTCGACGCTGACCCGCGATGCCCAGTGCGCGATGGCCAGCGTGATCACCGCCAACGTCACCGAAGCGAGCATCATCGGCTCCTCCTTGTGCGCCCGCATGTAGACGGAGAAGGCGAAGACGAGCGAGTTGACCATCGTCACCAGCGCAACCCAACCGACGACCTCGGGAGAGGAAATGCGATGCACGAACGCGAAGCCCGCGCGCGACAACCACCACACGGCCGCCGTGACGCACGCGCACGCCAGCGCGGTGAACGCCATCGACGGCTTGATCGCGCGCAGGAAGCTCCGATGCAATTCGACGACTTCTGCGCGCGAGATGTGCGCAGCCATGCGCGGGCCGCAGCTGTAGACCCAGCTCATGCCGATCGACTGGACCGCGGTGAAAATCGCCAGCACCATGCCGAAGCGGCCCGCCTCGACTGGCCCCTGGTTCTGGAACAGCATCGGCACGAACAGTTGGAAGATGAAATAGCCGCTCACCCAGCTGAGGGCGATCCGCCACTGGAATGGAAAGATTTCTCGCCGCCAGTCGACCCGCGCAGCCGAGACCGGCCTGCGCGCGCGAAGCCAGTGGATCATCCGCCCACCCCGGCGCAACCAAAGCGCGCTGCCGGCGGCGCCCGCCACCGGCACCATCGCCGAAGCCCAAAGACCGCCGTGCGCGCAGAGAACGGCGGCCGTCAGCAGGAAACCGACCACAGACTGCGCCAGTCGGAGCCGAGCGACCTCACCGACGCGCCCCGCGCCCTCGATCATCGCGAGGCTGGGGCTCAGGTAAAGATTGGCGCCCGTGCTTGCGCACATCAGCAACCACGGTCCGAACCAGTGCACCTGCGGCGCCGGCCCCCGTTGCCCGAAGAACGCCGATCCGACGGCCCCCACGCCCGCGGTGAACAGCACCGCCGCGGTCGCATACCAGCGCCGCAGCATCCGGACGAGCGTGCTCAAGCGGTCGATGCGCTCGTGCGGGCCCTCCAGCGCACCGTCTGCGCCGACGCTCAGGTGCGCGATCTCGTGCGACGCGATCTGCGTCACGACCTGATTCATGCCCAGTTCGAAGAAGATCTGCAACGCGAGGATGCTGGCGAAGGTGTAGTGGTATCCGAGCTGCGCGGGCGACAGCCGCAGCGGCAACAGAAACAGCAGGCCCGCCCCCGCGAGCACCGACCATCCGCGAAAAAGCAGCGTCAAGACGACATTGAAGTCGAGACCAAGCGTCTCCCGCCATCGGGCGTCGACGGATCGCGGCGGCGAAGCGGGCGCGCTCATCGGGAAATGCGGCTCCGGCTCTTTCCTCAATCCCCCCGGCTCGGCCGGCTTGAAATGTCTCATGAGGCAACCTCAAGCCTCATGACGGCCGCTGGGACACTGCAAATGTGTTTGTCGGACTGAAGTGCGCGATGCAGACGCACGGGATGCGCGTCATCGACGCCGCAGGTTCTGTACTCGATCGGTTCGAGATCGCCCACGGCCGCGATGGCGTGTCCGCGCCGACGCGTCGGCGGGCGCGCCGGCGCGATCGCATGCCCATCGCCATCGAGCGCCGCCGGCGCTTGATCGCCGATGCGCTGGCCGATGCCGGCCACCAGACCCCACCCGTTCGACAGCGCATGCGTGTACGACTTCAGGTAAGCCAGGCCGGCCGCGACCGACAGCAGGCGGATGGCCACCACCGCCAGGTTCGATCCGAAGCCCGGCCGCCAGCGCAGCAGCGACATCGGCGCGGCGGCGCCGCGGACCGCTTCGGACGTCCGGGCCGCGTTCATCGGGCGAGCCTCGCGCGCGGGAGGGCTTCGGCCGCGTCGGCGATCGCCGTGTCGAGGTCGATGCGCCGGCGCAGCCCGAGGGCGGCGGCTTTCGCGACGCACGGCACGTAGAGGGACCGGGCGCCGGCGTCGGTGGCCGCGTCCCTCACCACGACCGGCTTGCCGGGCGCGACGACGGCCGCGACGCGCCCGGCGAGCTCGCGCGTCGTCACCGCTTCGTCGGAGCCCACGTTGTAGGACTGCCCCGCCGCGCCGTCGCGCAACAGGCGCAACAGCCAATGGGCGAGGTCGCGGCCGTCGAGGTAGCTGCGCACGGCGCGGCCGTCGCCGTGGACGGTGATGGCGTCGGCGAACAGCGCGTCGCGGAGGAAGTTGCCCATCGCGTACGGCCCGTCGAGCGGCAAGTGGCGGCCCACGAACGCGAAGCAGCGGGCGTTGACCGCGCCGAGCCCGCGCTCGGCGAAGGCGGCCGTGCACAGCTGCTCGGCCACGCGCTTGGCCTGCCCGTAGACGCTGGTCGGCGCGTCGGTCGCCGGGGCGCCGGGGTGATCTTCCGGGATCCGCGCGAGGCCGGCCGGCTGCGGCCCGTAGACCGCGCCCGAGCTGGTGTGCAGGAACCGCTCCGCGCCGGCGGCGCAGGCGAAGTCGATCGCCGCGGCCGTGCCGTCGACGATCTGGCGGATCCAGGCCCGCGCGCCGGCGGCCGAATGCGTGTCGGCGGCGGCGTGGATCACGTCGGTGAAGCGGCCGTCGGGCGCCGGCGGGTCGAGCACGTCGCCGCGGCGCAGCGTGAACCAGCGCAGGCCCGCGTACTGCGGAAACCGCGCGAGGAAGGCCTGCGGATCGCGGCTCAGGCCGCAGACCTCGAAATCGCCCGGCGCGCCAACGGCGAGCGCCGCGAAATGGTCCAGCAGCGTCCGGCCCACGAAGCCCGTCGCGCCGGTCAAGAAAAGGCGGCGCCCGCCGAGCGCGGCGATGTCAGGCACGGCCGAGGAACGCGCGGAGGCGCTCGCGGACGGCGTCGAGGTCGAGGCCGTGTTCCTTGAGCAGGTAATCGTAGGTGCCGCAGTGCTCCGAATAGCGATCCTGCACGCCGACGCGCAACAGGCGCACGGGGGCGTGCTCGGAGGTGATCTCGGCGACGGCGGCGCCCAGGCCGCCGAGGGTCGAATGCTCTTCCAGCACCACCAGCCGGCCGCCGCCGCGCGCGATGTCGGCGACCTGGAGCGCGTCCAGCGGCTTCACGAACGGCGCGCTCCACACCGCGCAGCCGGGGAAGTCGGGCGCCAGCTTCACGGCGGTCGACACCATCGAGCCGGTCGCGATCAACGCCAGCGGCGCGCCCACCCCGCCCCGCACCGGCAGCAGGCGGCCGGGCCGCAACGCCGGCAGCGCGGCCGAATGCACGTCGCCGCGATCTGATTTGCCCATGCGCAGGTAGACCGGGCCCGCGGCGGCGTGGGCCGCCTCCATGCAGGCCGTGAGTTCGAAGCGGTCGGCCGGCGACAGGATCTGCAGGCCCGCGATCGCGCGCGTGGCCGCGATGTCCTCGGTGGACTGGTGGCTCGTGCCCAGATGGCTGTAGACGAAGCCCGCGCCGTCGCCGACGAGGACGACGGGCAGCCCGTCGTGCGCGACGTCGAGCTTGATCTGCTCCAGCACCCGGATCGGCACGAACGCGCTGAGCCCGTAGACGAACGGCCGAAAGCCGGTGCGCGCCAGGCCCGCCGCCATGCCGACCATGTTCTGCTCGGCGATGCCGGCGTTGACGTACTGCCCGGGGCAGCGCTTGCGGAAGGCGTCGAACAGCGCGTAGCCGTGGTCGCCCGTCAGCAGCAGCACGCGCGGGTCGGCGGTGGCCAGGCGCACCAGCGCGTCGGAGAAGGCGTTCCTCATCGGTCGGCTCCGGCCTGGGCCGCGGCGACGGCGGCCAGCGCCTCGGCGAAGGTCTTGTCGTCCAGGCGCGTGTAGTGCCAGCGGTTGTCCGCCTCCATGAACGGCACGCCGCGCCCCTTCACCGTGCGGGCCACCAGGGCCTTGGGGCGGCCCGGCGCGCCCGCCCACAGCGCGCGCACCGCCGCGTCGATCGCCGCCTCGTCGTGGCCGTCGACCGTGCGCGTCGCGAAGCCGAAGCTCTCGAACTTGGCCGGCAGGTCGCCGAGGGACAGCACCTCGTCCGTCGTGCCCATCGCCTGGAATCCGTTCTGGTCGACGATCAGCATCAGGTTGTCGAGCCCGTGGTGGGCGGCCACCAGCGCGCCTTCCCAGATCGGGCCCTCGTTGAGTTCGCCGTCTCCGACCAGCGCGAACACCTTCTGGCCGGCGCCGTTGCGGCGCAGGCCGAGCGCGATGCCCACGCCGACCGAGAAGCCGTGCCCGAGCGAGCCCGACGTGACCTCGAGGCCCGGGACGCGCGAATCGGACAAGCCCTTGAGCGCGCTCCCGTCGGAGAAGTAGCCGTGCACGTCCTCGTCGCCGAGCCAGCCGAGCTCGCGCATGCAGGCGTATTGCGCCATCACCCCGTGGCCCTTGCTGAGGACGAGGTAGTCGCGTCCCGGCGCGCGCGGATCGTTGCCCGGATAGCGCAGGTGGTGGCGGTACAGCACCGCCAGCAGCTCGACGATCGAGAACGCGCAGCCGATGTGCACGGTCGAGCCCGCGTGGGCCATCTCGAGCACGGTGCGGCGCAGCCGCGCCGGATGGAAGCGGCGCCCGG
>JBEVLR010000311.1:0-8925 GCA_040509075.1 Burkholderiaceae bacterium
CGGTCTCGCCGCGGGCCGGCCCGCGGCGCACGCGCCCTCACGCCCTCACGCCCTCACGCGCTCACGCGCTCACGCGCTCACGCGAAGCGGATGATGGGCTGATCCACCGCCAGCGATTCACCCTGCGGCGCGAGCAGTTCCGCCACCACGCCGTCCTGCGCGGCGGTCAGGATGTTTTCCATCTTCATCGCCTCGATCACCGCGAGCCGCTCGCCGGCCTGCACGTGCTGGCCAGGCGCGACCGCGATCTGCACCAGCAGCCCCGGCATCGGCGACAGCAGGAACTTGCTCGTGTCGGGCGGGGCCTTGTACTGCATCCATTGCGACAGCTCGGCCGCGCGGGGCGAAACGATCATCACATCCATGCGGGCGCCGTCATGCGAGATCCGGTAGGCGAGGATGTTGCGCGGCGCACCGCGTTCGACCTGCGCGACGAACGCGCGGCCGTTGACCGTGCCGGAGTGGCGCGGGTCGCTGATGCGGCTCTGGCTGACCAGCCGGTAGGGCTGCCCGTCGACGGTCAGCTCGGCGGTGCCCGAACCGGTGTCGAAGCTGCCGAAGCGGACGGCGTGCTTGCGGCTGGTGCCGTCGGCGTTGCGCACCAGCGCGACGAAGTCGGTCGATTGCTTGACCTCGTGGCCCGGCAATTGTCCCGTGATGCCGGCGGCGCGGGCATGCTCCTTCCGGCGGATCTGCGCCGCCAGCGCGACCAGGAACAGCGGGTCGGCGCACGCCCCGTCTTCCGCCTTGAAGCCCTGCGGATAGTGCTGCGCGATGAAGCCCGTGTTGAAGCGGCCGGCCGCGAAATCGGGATGGCCGAGCAGAGCGGCCTGGAAGGGGACGTTGCTCGAAATGCCGCGGATCACGAAACCGTTCAGGGCTTCGCGCATCTTCGCGATCGCGTCGGCCCGGTCCTTGCCGTGCACGATCAGCTTGGCGATCATCGAGTCGTAGAACATCGGGATCTCGCCGCCCTCTTCCACGCCGGTGTCCACCCGCACGCCGCCGCCCGCGGGCATGGCGCCGGCGGCTTCCATCGTCGCGCGCGGCGGCTGGAACTTCACCAGCCGGCCGGTGGAGGGCAGGAAATTCCGGAACGGGTCTTCCGCGTTGATGCGGCACTCGATGGCCCAGCCGTCGCGCCTGACGTCGGACTGCGCGAACGGCAGTTTCTCGCCGGCGGCCACGAGGATCATCAGCTCAACCAGGTCGAGCCCGGTGATGCACTCGGTGACGGGATGCTCGACCTGCAGCCGCGTGTTCATCTCCAGGAAATAGAACGACTGATCCTTGCCGACCACGAATTCCACCGTGCCGGCGCTCTGGTAATTCACGGCCTTGGCGAGCGCGACGGCCTGCTCGCCCATCGCGCGGCGCGTCGCGTCGGAGATGAAGGGCGACGGCGCCTCTTCGATCACCTTCTGGTGGCGCCGCTGGATCGAGCACTCGCGCTCGTTCAGGTAGACGACGTTGCCGTGGCCGTCGCCCAGCACCTGGATCTCGATGTGGCGCGGTTCCTCGACGAATTTCTCGATGAAGACGCGGTCGTCGCCGAAGCTGTTGCGCGCCTCGTTGCGGCAGGAGGTGAAGCCCTCGAAGGCTTCCTTGTCGTCGTAGGCCACGCGCAGCCCCTTGCCGCCGCCGCCGGCGCTCGCCTTGATCATCACCGGGTAGCCGATGCCTTGCGCGATCTTGACGGCCGCCTCCGCGGTCTCGATCGCCTCGTTCCAGCCGGGGATCGTGTTGACGCGGGCGGCGCCGGCGAGCTTCTTGGAGGCGATCTTGTCGCCCATCGCGGCGATGGACGCGTGCTTCGGGCCGATGAAGACCAGCCCCTCCTCTTCGACGCGGCGCGCGAAATCCTCGTTCTCGGACAGGAAGCCGTAGCCGGGGTGGATCGCCTGCGCGCCGCATCGCTTGGCGGCCGCGATGATCTTGTCGGCCACCAGGTAGGACTCGCGCGACGGCGGCGGCCCGATCGACACCGCCTCGTCGGCGAGCTCGACATGCAGCGCGTCCTTGTCGGCCTCGGAATAGACGGCCACCGTCAGGATGCCCATCTTGCGGGCGCTCTTGATGACCCGGCAGGCGATCTCGCCGCGGTTGGCGATCAGAATCTTCTTGAACATCTTCTATTTCCTCAAAGGCGCAATGCGACACACGCAACCGCCGCCGACACGCGCGCCGAAAGTCCAGGGGAGCAAGGGATCCGGCTCCGCCGGTCCCGAAGCGGCCGGCCCCCTCGGGTGGGCAGGGAGCGCCGGCGACCGCGGGGGCCTCACAGCGGAATGTTGCCGTGCTTGCGCCACGGGTTGTCGACCTTCTTGTCGCGCAGCATCGCCAGCGACCGGCAGATCCGCTTGCGCGTCTCGTGCGGCTGGATCACGTCGTCGATGTAGCCGCGCCCGCCCGCCACGAACGGGTTCGCGAAGCGCGCCTTGTATTCCGCCTCGCGCGCGGCGAGCTTTTCCGGATTGTTCTTGTCCTCGCGGAAGATGATCTCGACCGCGCCCTTCGCGCCCATCACCGCGATCTCGGCATTGGGCCAGGCGAAGTTCACGTCGCCCCGCAGGTGCTTCGAGCTCATCACGTCGTACGCGCCGCCGTAGGCCTTGCGCGTGATCACCGTGACCTTGGGCACCGTGCATTCGGCGTAGGCGTACAGCAGCTTCGCGCCGTGCTTGATGATGCCGCCGTACTCCTGCGACGTCCCCGGCATGAAGCCAGGCACGTCGACGAAGGTCACCACGGGGATGCTGAAGGCGTCGCAGAACCGCACGAAGCGGGCCGCCTTGATGCTGCTCTTGATGTCGAGGCAGCCCGCGAGCACCAGCGGCTGGTTGGCGACGATGCCCACGCTTTGGCCGTCGAGCCGCGCGAAACCGATCAGGATGTTCTTCGCGCCGTCGGGCTGGAGCTCGAAGAAGTCGCCGTCGTCGACCACCTTCAGGATCAGCTCCTTCATGTCGTACGGCTTGTTCGGGTTCTCCGGCACCAGCGTGTCGAGCGACAGGTCGACGCGCTCTGCCGGGTCGCCGCTGACGCGCACCGGCGCCTTCTCGCGGTTGTTCAGCGGCAGGTAATTGTAGAAGCGGCGCAGCATCAGGATCGCTTCCAGGTCGTTCTCGAACGCGAGATCCGCGACGCCGCTGCGCGCGGTGTGCGTGGACGCGCCGCCGAGCTCTTCCGCGGTGACCTCCTCGTGCGTCACGGTCTTGACCACCTCCGGCCCGGTCACGAACATGTACGACGTGTCCTTGACCATGAAGATGAAGTCCGTCATCGCGGGCGAGTACACCGCGCCGCCCGCGCACGGGCCCATGATCATGCTGATCTGCGGCACGACGCCGGACGCCATCACGTTGCGCTGGAACACCTCCGCGTAGCCGCCGAGCGACGCCACGCCCTCCTGGATGCGCGCGCCGCCCGAATCGTTCAAGCCGATGACCGGCGCGCCGACCTTCATCGCCTGGTCCATCACCTTGCAGATCTTCTCCGCATGCGCCTCGCTCAGCGCGCCTCCGAACACCGTGAAGTCCTGCGAGAACACGAACACGAGCCGGCCGTTGATCATCCCGTAGCCGGTGACCACGCCATCGCCCGGGATCTTGTTGTCGGCCATCCCGAAGTCGTGCGAACGATGCTCGACGAACATGTCCCATTCTTCGAAGGTGCCTTCGTCGAGCAGCAGCTCGAGCCGCTCGCGGGCCGTCAGCTTGCCCTTGCCGTGCTGCGCGGCGATGCGCTTCTCGCCGCCGCCCAGCCGCGCCTGCGCGCGCTTGCGTTCGAGCAATTCGATGATGTCATGCATGGGATGGGTTCCTTGTCGGGTTCGCGCGGCGGGAGTTCAGGCTTTGGCGAAGCGCTTGCGGATGTGCTCGAGCACGTCCTTGGCGCTGGCGGGGATCGGCGTGCCGGGGCCGTAGATGCCCGCGACGCCGGCGTCGTAGAGGAAATCGTAGTCGCGGCGCGGGATCACGCCGCCGACGAAGACGATGATGTCGTCGGCGCCCTGCTCCTTCAGCGCTTCGATGATGGCGGGCACCAGCGTCTTGTGGCCGGCGGCGAGCGTGCTGACGCCGACCGCGTGCACGTCGTTCTCGATCGCGTGGCGCGCGCATTCCTGGGCCGTTTGGAACAGCGGGCCCATGTCGACGTCGAAGCCGAGGTCGGCGAACGCGGTGGCGACCACCTTGGCGCCGCGGTCGTGCCCGTCCTGGCCCAGCTTGGCGATCATCACGCGCGGGCGCCGGCCCTGCGCCGCCGCGAATCCGTCGATCTCGCGCTGCAGGTTCGCCCAGCCCTCGGCGCTGTCGTATTCCGCGGCGTAGACGCCGGCGATCATCTGCGAATCGGCGCGGTGGCGGCCCCAAGCGCCCTCGAGCGCGTTGCTGACCTCGCCGACGGTCGCGCGCAGGCGCATCGCCTTCACCGACAGGTCGAGCAGGTTGCCGTCGCCGCGCTCGGCCGCCTGCGTGAGCGCTTCGAGCGCCGCGGCGACGGCCCCCCCGTCGCGCGAGGCCCGCACGCGCTCCAGCCTCGCGATCTGGCTCGCGCGCACCGCGACGTTGTCGATGTCCAAAGTGTCGATCGCCGCTTCCGCGTCGAGTTTGTACTTGTTGACGCCGACGATCACGTCCTTGCCCGAATCGATGCGCGCCTGCTTCTGCGCGGCGGCGGCCTCGATCTTCAGCTTGGCCCAGCCGCTCTCGACGGCCTTGGTCATGCCTCCGAGCGCGTCGACCTCCTCGATGATCGCCCACGCCTTGTCGGCCATCTGCTGGGTCAGCGATTCCATCATGTAGCTGCCGGCCCACGGATCGACGACGTTGGTGATGTGCGTCTCCTCCTGGATGATCAGCTGCGTGTTGCGCGCGATGCGGGCGCTGAATTCGGTCGGCAGCGCGATCGCTTCGTCGAGCGCGTTGGTGTGCAGGCTCTGCGTGCCGCCGAACACCGCCGCCATCGCCTCGATGGTGGTGCGCACGACGTTGTTGTAAGGATCCTGCTCGGTCAGCGACCAGCCGGAGGTCTGGCAGTGCGTGCGCAGCATCAGGCTCTTCGGCTTCTTCGGCTCGAACTCCTTCATGATCTTCCACCACAGCAGCCGCGCCGCGCGCATCTTGGCGACCTCGAGGTAGAAGTTCATGCCGATCGCCCAGAAGAAGCTGAGGCGGCCGGCGAACTCGTCGACGTCCAGGCCTTTGGCCAGCGCCGTCTTCACGTACTCGCGGCCGTCGGCCAGCGTGAACGCCAGCTCGAGCGCCTGGTTCGCGCCGGCTTCCTGCATGTGGTAGCCGGAAATCGAGATCGAATTGAACTTCGGCATCTTCTGCGCCGTGTACTCGATGATGTCGCCGATGATGCGCATCGAGGGCCCGGGCGGATAGATGTACGTGTTGCGGACCATGAACTCCTTCAGGATGTCGTTCTGGATGGTTCCGGACAGCTTGTCCTGCGGCACGCCCTGCTCTTCGGCCGCGACGACATAGCCTGCGAGCACGGGCAGCACGGCCCCGTTCATCGTCATCGACACGCTGACCTTGTCGAGCGGGATGCCGTCGAACAGGATCTTCATGTCCTCGACCGAATCGATCGCGACGCCGGCCTTGCCGACGTCGCCGGTCACGCGCGGATGGTCGCTGTCGTAGCCGCGGTGCGTCGCGAGGTCGAACGCGACGCTCACCCCTTGCCCGCCCGCGGCCAGCGCCTTGCGGTAGAACGCGTTCGATTCTTCGGCCGTCGAGAAGCCCGCGTACTGGCGGATGGTCCACGGCCTGACCGCATACATCGTCGCCTGCGGGCCGCGCAGGAACGGCGCGAAGCCCGGCAACGTATCGGTGTGGGGCAAGCCTTCGAGGTCGGCCGCGGTGTACAGCGGCTTGACGCTGATCCCGTCGGGCGTCAGCCAGCTCAGTGCATCGACATCTCCGCCCGGCGCGGATTTCGCCGCGGCCGTGCGCCATGCCTTCAACCGATCTTGCGCGCCATCATCTTTGCTGCCCATCGCCACCCCCCGAATTCACAACTCGCTATTCACAATCTTCGCAAATGCGTATGATTCCATCAAGGCCTGAACCGGTGACGGTTGCGAAGGCCCTTCTGTGAACTTGCGAATATTGTGAACCGAAAATGGCGAAGTCGTTCATGGGCGTCCGTCTGCGATCGCTGCGCGAGGAACGCGGCATCACCCAGGCCGCGCTGGCGCAAGCGCTGAAGCTGTCGCCCAGCTACGTGAACCAGATCGAGAGCAACCAGCGGCCGATCACGGTGTCGGTCCTGTTGCGGCTGCAAGCGTATTTCGGCATCGACCTCCAGTTCTTCTCGGAAGACGAGGAATCGCGCGTGATCTCGGAATTGCGCGAGATCACGGCGGGAATCGTCGGTCAGGGCACGGTGCCGCTGGCGGAGCTGCAATCGGTCGCGCAGCAGCTGCCGGCATTCTCGAAGGTGTTGCTGGCCCTGCATCGGCGCGCGCAGAACGCCGAGGATCGCGTCGCCAGCCTGGCCGCAGGCAGCGACGGCGACCGCTTCGCGGCCGACGGCGCGATGCCGGCGCAGCCCCATGAGGAGGTGCGCGAATTCTTCTATTCCCGCCACAACCACATGGCCGTGCTGGACGAGCGCGCCGAAGCGATGTTCGAACGCCTGCACGCCGTTCAACCGACCCCGCCGCCAGGCCGTCGACGCGCCGCCGCACCCCGACCCGAACCGGCGGCTCAAACAGACCTCGGCGCGCTCCTGGAACATCATCTGTTCATCGAACACGGCGTCCAGACGCTGTTCGCCGATCCGGACCCGGACCACCGCCAAGTGATCCGGCATTTCGATCCCGCGTCCCGGACCTTGCGCATTTCGCCCGGGATCGAAGCCGGGCAACGCACGTTCCAGCTCGCGATCCAAGTCGCGTTGCTGACGGTCGGCCCGCTGATCGATTCGGTCATCGAGGCGGCGGCATTCAGCCACGCCGAGGCGCGTGCGCTCGCACGCATCGGTTTCGCGAACCACTTCGCGGGCGCATTGCTGCTGCCGCACGGCCGTTTCCTCGCGGCCGCGGAAGAATTGCGATACGACGTCGAACTGCTCGGTGAAAGATTCGGCGTCAGCTTCGAATCGATTTGCCATCGGCTGTCGACGATGCAGCGCGCCGACGCGCGCTGCATCCCGTTCTTTTTCGTGCGCGTCGACCGCGCAGGCAACGTCTCGAAGCGTCAGTCGGCCACCGATTTCCACTTTTCGCGCACCGGCGGCACGTGCCCGTTGTGGAATGTCTACGAAGCGTTCGCGCAACCCGGCAAAGTGATCACGCAGCTGTCGCGCATGCCCGACAACCGCACCACCCTTTGGATCGCGCGCACCGTGACGCACCAGCGCGGCGGCTATGGCGCGCCGCGCCGCACGTTCGCCGTCGCGCTCGGCTGCGACGTCCGATATGCGAGTCGCCTCACGTATTCGAAAGGCGTCGCGCTCGACGACCCGGAGGCCGCCACGCCGATCGGCGCCGGCTGCAAAGTCTGCGACCGCGAGGACTGCGCCCAACGCGCCTTCCCGGCGCTGGGCGGCAACCTGCGCATCAATGAAAACGTGCGCCAGTTCGCGCCTTATTCGGGCAGCCCCTGACGGCGGATCATTCGTTCATGCGGAGCAATACGCGCCCCAGGCGGTCGACCGCGCGTTCCAGCGCATATCCAAGCGCCAACGTGGAACAACAACGCAGGAACGCGGCGTCCGCATCCAGGAATCGGAATGGCGAACCGGCCCGGACAGCTTGGCCGGCATCATGCCGGCAGAGATTCCAATGAAGCGTCAGCAGCGACCGCCGGGAAAAGCCCCGGCCGGAGTCCAGCCCGCAACGCTTCAGGAAACCCAGCATGACGGCGATCGGATATCGCCGCGGCTGAACATAGTTTGCGGGGTACTCCTCCAGGCGCTTCAATGGTCGATCGTCGCCGTCCACCTGAACCGCGGTCAGATCGATCACCCGGCCATCGCCCACCACGGCCAGCGCCCAATGTTCCAGGAAATGGAGATCATCGAGCACTCGCCAGCGCACGAATTCGACGGCCCCCGCCAGCCCGAGCCGATCGGCCTCCGCGCCCAACCTGGCCGTGGCGTCCAAGCAGCGGCCCTGCGACTCCGCCGCAGTCCGATGGCGCGCGGCCATCGCAAAGTTCTCGAGCAACGCCAATGAATAATCGCCAGCCATCGGTTCAGTTTAGTGCAAGGTTTTCAGGCGTTCCCATCGCCCGTCCATCCTCGTTCCGACGACCGTGATTCCGTCACAAGCTCCCCTGTCGATCGCCACATGACCGCTGGCGGGGGTCGGCGATGCGTGACTTTCTTCACCGAAGGATCGTTCCTCCAATACCGCCCCACCCTTTCCAGGGATGTCTCGCACGACGAAATGACTCATATTGAAGTCAGGGCCCCGGGGCCCGAAGGAGCGGGCAATGAGCGCGATGGTGTTGGTGCTGATGTCTTTGCTTGCGCTGGCCGCGCGCACGCTCTACCTCGGGCGACGACTGGCGGGCTGGGAACGCCTCTGGAGGTTCACGTCAGGCCCCCTCACCATCGAATTGCACCGGCATGCGGGGATGAGCCGCTTCGGCAGCGACTTGATCGAATTCCCGCAGCCTCGGGAATACAGGACCATGTCGATGCGGGTCGCCGGCATCCCCATCTGGTCCCAGCATGCGATCATCAGCCTGCCGGCGGAATCCGACGCGAGGATCGAAAAAATCGCCGCCGGCGAATTCGATCAGCTGTTCACGCGTCAATTCAGGATGAATTGGCCCAAGCAAGCGATGCGTCGGTCTTATCTGGCACGCCATTGAGTTGCTTGGGGCGGCAAGGGATGCGGACATGAAAAAGCCCCCTGGCGTGGGGGCTTTTTCATGGATGGAGGCGCGACCCAGAGTCGAACTG
>JBEVLR010000312.1:0-3385 GCA_040509075.1 Burkholderiaceae bacterium
GACTCCGAGCAGGCCGGCATGCTCGCGCGCGCGCAGGAAATCGAAAGCCTGGCGCGCGAATCGCGCGCGCAGTCGATGATCGCCGACGAGTCGCGGGCGGCGCTCGTCCGCCTGGAGGCGTCCTGCGCCGACGCTGCGCAGCGCCTGCAGTCGCTGCGCCGCGAAGCGTCCGAGTCGCAGACGCGCGCGCACGGGTTGCACGTCGATCTGCTGCGCCTGTCGTCCCAGGCCGAGGCCGCGACGACGCGCCGCGCCCAGCTCGAGGGCGAGCTGGCCGAAATCGACGCGCAGGACGAGGCGCTGATCGAGCGCCGCATGACCGGCGAAGCGCGTTTCGAGGAACTCGACATGCGGCTCGCGGTCACCCAGGAGCGGCAGGCCGAGCTCGAGGAAGGCGTGATCGCGGCGGAGCGCAAGCTGTCCGACGCGCGCGAGCAGCTGCGCGGGCTCGAGCGCCGGGCCCAGGAGGCGCAGTTCCAGACCCGCGCGCTCGCCGCGCGCCAGGGCGAGTTGCAGCGCGCGATCGAGACCTCCGGGCAGCAGGTCGCCGCCAACACCCAGGCCTGCGAGCAGCTGACGCTGGAGCTGGCGGGCTTCGACGATCAGGCCGCGCAATCGGGCCTGCAGGACGCGCTCGCGGTCCGCGCGGCGCGCGAGGAGGCATTGGCCGTCGCGCGCGCCGGCTACGACGACCTGTCGGCGCAACTGCGCCGCGCCGACGAGCAGCGCATGGAGTTCGAGCGCAGCCTGCAGCCTCTGCGCGACTCGATCACCAAGCTGCAGCTCGAGGAGCAGGCCGCGCAGCTCGGCGGCGCGCAGTACCTCGATCAGCTGACGGCCGCCGCGGTCGATCTCGAATCGCTGGGCAAGGGCATCGAGGAAGGCGGCGTCAAGCTGCACGGGCTGCAGGCCGAGATCGACCGCATCGGCCGCGAGGTGGGCGCGCTCGGCGCGGTCAACCTCGCCGCGCTCGACGAACTGGCGGCTGCGCGCGAACGCAAGACCTTCCTCGATGCGCAGAACGCCGACCTGAACGAGGCCATCGGCACGCTCGAAGGCGCGATCCACAAGATCGACCTCGAGACGCGCGACTTGCTGATGAAGACCTTCAACCTCGTCAACGACCAGTTCGGCCGGATGTTCCCGAGCTTGTTCGGCGGCGGCCAGGCCAAGCTGGTCATGACCGGCGACGAGATCCTCGACGCCGGCGTGCAGGTGATGGCCCAGCCGCCGGGCAAGAAGAATTCGACCATCCATCTGCTGTCCGGCGGCGAGAAGGCGCTGACCGCGATCGCGCTGGTCTTCGCGATCTTCATGCTGAATCCGGCGCCGTTCTGCCTGCTCGACGAAGTCGACGCGCCGCTGGACGACGCGAACACCGAACGCTACGCGAAGCTCGTCAACGAGATGTCGTTCAAGGGCACGCAGTTCCTGTTCATTTCGCACAACAAGATCGCGATGGAAATGGCCGAGCAGCTGATCGGGGTGACGATGCAGGAGCAGGGCGTCTCGCGCATCGTTGCGGTCGACATGGAAGCCGCGCTGTCGATGGCCGAAGCGGCCTAGGCGTCTCGACCATGGCGCTGAACCTGACCACCGCGCTGACCGCGATCGCCGTCCTCGTCCTGCTGGGCATCGTCGCGCAAGGCCTGTGGACGGCGCGCCACGCCGCCGCCCGCGGCGGCTCGGTGGCGTCCGTGGCCGACGACGACGCGGGCCGGCGCGAGCCGGCGCTCGGCGACCCCCCGCCGCCGGGCGACATCGGACTCCCGGACGACCTCGGGCTGCCGGCGGCGCCGCTCGCGCGCGCCGATGCGCGTGCGGCGGCGTTGCGGCGCACCACGAAGCTCGACGCGCTGATCGACGCGATCGCCACGCTGACGGTGGACGCGCCGGTGTCCGGCGAGGCGGCGATGCCGCACCTGCCCGGCGCCAACCGCGCCGGCACCAAGCCGTTCTTCATCGAAGGGCTGAACAGCGAGACCGGCGCATGGGAGAGCGTCGCCGCCAACGCCGCCTACAGCGAATTCCAGGCCGGCGTCCAGATGGCCAACCGCCACGGGCCGCTCAACGAGATCGAGTTCTCGGAATTCGTGCAGAAGCTCGAGGCGTTCGCGCAGGGCATCGGCGCCGCCACCGATCTGCCCGACATGCTCGAGACCGTCGCCCGCGGCCGCGAGCTGGATGCATTCGCCAGCCAGCACGACGCGCAGCTCGTGGCGTTGCTGCGCGCGAAGTCGGTCGCTTGGTCGGTCGGCTACCTGCAGCAGGCCGCGCAGCGTCACGGCTTCCTCCCTGGCGCCGTCCCCGGGCGGCTGGTGCTGCCGTCGGTTGAAGAGGGCGCGCCGCCGGTGCTGGTGCTGGGTTTCGACGCGCAGGCCGCGCTCGCCGACGATCCCGGCCATGCGGCGGTGCGCGAGGTGTCGCTCGGCCTGGACGTGGCCCAGACCGAAGAGCTGGCCGATCCGTTCGCCGCTTGGCATGGCCTCGCGCGAAAGCTCGCCGACGACCTGGACGCCGAGATCGTCGACGACCAGGGGCAGCCCATCACCCTGCACGCGTTCTCGGCCATCCATGCGGAGCTCACCCGTTTGTACGAGGCGCTGGCCGCGCACGACCTGGCGGCGGGGACGGCCGGCGCGCGTCGGTTGTTCAGTTAGGGGGGCGTCGGGTGATCGATGCGGCGGTTTCGGTTCAATCCGACGACCCGCCAACCTGGGGATCCTAAAACGTCGGGCCGGACTCCAGAATGCCCGGGCAGCGCGGATCCCTTTCCGCGCTAACGACGGCATTCGACGTTTCAACGACGTCATGCCTTGCCTGTCCCGGCCGCTGCCCGGACGCTCCAATCCCCGCTCTCATGTCAAAACGGAACCGATGGTCTTCCTTTGCCTGGATTTTCTGGGCGCTGACGCTCGCATCGGCGCTTTCGGCCTGCGGAGGCGGCGGCGCCGCCGCGGTCCCCGCGCCGCCGTCCTCCGGCGGCGTGTCCGTCCCCGCCGCGTCGAGCCTGCAAGCCCATTTCTCGGCGTGCCCCATCTCGCTGGCGCTCAACCAGTTGATGCCTTGCATGGTCGGCCTGTATGAAGGCCGGACCACCGACACCGGCGCCTACTGCGCGTTCGAATATGGCGACGACGGCGTGGCGTACTACTTCGTCGGCGCGCAGGCCGTGCGCGTCGAGTTGAGCCTCACCTCGTCCGGCGCGGTGTTCGAAAAGAAAGCCGCCAACAACGCCGCGGGCTTCGCCATCGATTGGTCCATCGGCATCGCATCGGGCCGGGACATGGAGTTGTGGTTCCAGTCGAGCGCCCAGCCCGTCAGCGCGGGCGGCTTGCTGATCAAGCCGGAATCGGCGGCTCTCCCGGCCTGCTTGGTGACGGAT
>JBEVLR010000313.1:0-9796 GCA_040509075.1 Burkholderiaceae bacterium
CGGCGGTGCGCTCCACGCTGCGCGCCGACGTGCAGCGCGTGGCCACGCAGTCGCTGCGCCAGCACCTGGCCGAACTGCGCGGGCGCAACGTGCAGGACGGCGCCGTGGTGGTGCTGGACAACGCGACCGGCGACGTGCTGGCCTGGGTCGGCTCCAGCGGCGAGCTGTCGAGGGCGGCGGCGGTCGACGCCGTCGTCGCGCCGCGCCAGGCAGGATCGACCTTGAAGCCGTTCCTGTACGAGCAGGCGATCGAGCAGCGCTGGCTCACCGCGGCGTCGGTGCTCGACGACGCGCCGACGCGGTTGCGCACGCCGTCAGGCCTCTACATCCCGCAGAACTACGACCACGATTTCAAAGGCCTGGTCACGGTGCGCACCGCGCTCGGCGCCTCGCTCAACGTGCCCGCCGTGCGCACGGTGGCGATGGTGTCGCCCGAGCGTTTCGCGCGCCGGCTCCTGGCGCTCGGCCTGCCGATCCGCCGGGCCGGCGATTTCTACGGCTACAGCATCGCGCTCGGCTCGCTGGAAGTGACGTTGCTGTCGCTGACGAACGCCTACCGCACGCTCGCCAACGGCGGCCTGGCCAGCGCGCCGCGCGTGCTGCGGGCGCGCGCCGCGCCGCACGGGGTGCGTGCGATGGACGCGGCGGCGTCTTACATCGTCGCCGACATCCTGGCCGACAACGGCGCCCGCGTGGCGACCTTCGGGCTCGACAACGCGCTCGCGACGCGCTACTGGTCGGCCGTCAAGACCGGCACCAGCAAGGACATGCGCGACAACTGGTGCATCGGGTTCGGCGCGCGCTACACGGTCGGCGTCTGGGTCGGCAACGCGAGCGGCGCGCCGATGCACGCGGTCTCCGGCGTGACCGGGGCCGCGCCGGTCTGGCGCCTCGTGATGGACGCGATGCAGCGCGCCGACGCGCCGTCCGCGCGGGAGGGGCGCCCTCAGGCGGGCGGCGCCGGTGCCGTGGCCGCGCCCGCGGGCCCGCTTCGGCAGGCTCCGGCCGCGCCTGCCGGGCTCGTCGAACGGCAGGTCGACTTCGAAGCCCAGCTCGAGCCCGTGCGCAGCGAGTGGTTCCTCGCCGGCACCGAGACCGCGCACGTCGCGCTCGCCAGCGCCGCCGGCGCCGCGGCCCGGTGGATCGCGTCGCCGGACGACCGCTCCGTCGTCGCCATCGATCCCGACATCCCGCCCGCGGTGCAGCGCCTGCGCTTCGAAACCGTCGCACCCGCGCCGCCGGGCGCGACGTGGCGCCTCGACGCCCAACGGCTCGGAACCGCCAAGCCGCTGCCCTGGCCGCCGTGGCCCGGGCATCATTTGCTGGAACTGGTCGATGCGCAAGGCCGCGCGCTCGACGCCGTCACCTTCGACGTGCGCGGCGCTCAGGTCAAGGCGCCGCCGTCCAAGGACATCGCGAAGAAGTCCGGATCGCCGCCATAGCGCGCCGTTCCCGAGGGCGGCGGCCCGCCACAGGCCCTAGAATCGAACGACCGTTCGGTTTTCCGGCGGCATGCCCGGCGAGCACGGAGACAAAGCCATGACTGCAAGCTACGAAGTCCGCGGCGCGGTGGCCGTCATCACCTTGAGCAACCCGCCGGTCAACGGCCTCGGTTTCGAGACCCGCCGGGCGCTCGCGGACGGCCTCGACCGCGCGGAGGGCGACCCGGCGGTGCGGGCCATCGTCATCACCGGCGCCGGCGGCGCGTTCTCCGGGGGCGCCGACATCCGGGAATTCGGTTCGCCGAGCGCGTTCGCCGAGCCGAACCTGCTGAGCCTGATCGCGCGCGTCGAAAGCGCGTCCAAGCCGGTCATCGCGGCCATCCATGCGGTGTGCATGGGCGGCGGCCTCGAGTTGTCGCTGGGCTGCCACCACCGCGTCGCCGCGCCGGGCGCGTCGATCGCGTTGCCCGAGGTCAAGCTGGGCCTGCTGCCGGGGGCGGGCGGCACGCAGCGCTTGCCGCGCGCCATCGGCGTCGAGGCGGCGTTGAACATGATCGTCGGCGGCGAGCCGGTCAAGAGCGAGGTGCTCGCGCAGATCCCGGGCCAGAAGCTGTTCGACCGCGTGATCGGCGGCGACCTGATCGAGGGCGCGCTCGCGTTCGCCGCCGAGGTGTCCGATGCGCGCCCGCTGCCCAAGGTGCGCGATCTCGCTTGCGGGCATTCCGCGGGCGAAGCGTATTTCGCATCCGCCAGGGCCGCTCTCAAGCTGCGCGCCAGGCACCCTTTGCCCGCTCCGGCGCGCTGCATCGATTGCATCGAACGGGCGACGGAGGACGCCTTCGAGGACGGCCTGCGCCATGAGCGCGAGGCCTTCACCGCGCTGATGCTCACGCCTGAAAGCAAGGCCTTGCGCCACGCGTTCTTCGCCGAGCGCGCCGCGTCCAAGATCCCCGACGTGCCTGCCGGCACGCCCGTGCGCGGGATCGGCCGGGTCGCCGTGGTCGGCGCCGGCACCATGGGCGTGGGCATCGCGATGAATTTCCTGGACGCCGGCCTGCCGGTCGTGCTGCTCGAGATGAACCGCGAAGCGCTCGACAAGGGGGCGGGCGTCATCCGAAGGCGCTACGAAGCGCAGGTCGAAAAGGGCAAGTCGACGCTGGAGCGTTGCGCGCAGCGCATGGCGTTGCTGTCGACGACGCTGTCGTACGCCGACCTCGCCCAGGCCGATCTCGCGGTCGAAGCGGTGTTCGAAGACCTCGGCGCCAAGCGCCAGGTGTTCGAGCGGCTGGACGCGGCGATGAAGCCGGGAGCGATCCTCGCGTCGAACACGTCCGCGCTGGACATCGACCGGATCGCCGCGTTCACGCGGCGCCCGCGTGACGTGATCGGCCTGCATTTCTTCAGCCCGGCCAACGCGATGCGGCTGCTGGAAGTGGTGCGCGGCGCCGAGACCGCGCCCGACGTGCTGATGACGGCGATGAAGCTGGGCAAGAAGCTCGGGAAGGCCTGCGTGGTTTCCGGCGTCTGCGACGGCTTCATCGGCAACCGGATGATCGGGCAATACGGCCGCCAGGCCGGTTTCCTGCTGGACGAAGGCTGCACGCCGCGGCAGGTCGACCGCGCGCTCGAAGAATTCGGTTTCGCGATGGGCCCGTTCCGCATGTCCGACCTGGCCGGCAACGACATCGGCAGGGCGATGCGCGAGCGCCGCCGCGTCGAGCGGCCCGATGTCCGTTGCGGCAAGGCGTCGGACCTGCTGTGCGAGATGGGGCGCCACGGATGCGAGGTCGGCGCCGGCTGGTACGACTACCCGGCGGGCCGGCGCGATGCGATGGCCTCGCCGGCCGTCGCCGAGATGCTCGATCGGCACCGCGCCGGCCTGGGCATCCAACCCCGCCGCGTCGGGGACGAAGAGATCGTGCAGCGCCTGGTGTACGCGCTCGTCAACGAGGGCGCGCGCATCGTCGAAGAGGGCATCGCGCTGCGGGCCTCCGACGTCGACGTGGTGCTCATGGCCGGATACGGCTTCCCGTCCTGGCGCGGCGGCCCCCTGCATCACGCCGACGCCGAGGGCCTGGGCAACGTCGTGCGGGCCATGGAGCGCTTCGCGGAGAACCCGCACGACGATGCGGCGTTCTGGCGTCCCGCGCCGCTGCTGGCGAGGCTGGCGGCGCAAGGCAAGTCTTTCGGCTGATCCGGCGATGCCCGGCCTCTTCAAACGCACCGTGCTCGTCGTCGTCGGCGTGGCGCTGGGCATCGCGATCGCGGCGGGCATCGGCCTGCTCCAGCGCCGGGCCGCGGACGGCGCCGCCCGCCCCGCGCCGCCCGCGATGCGGGGCGAGCCGGCGCCGGCGACGCGAACCTGAACGCGAACGATCGGGAAATGACCATGCCCATCCTCAACCGGCAGCTGCAGCTCGCGTCGCGCCCTCGGGGCGAACCGACGGCGCGGAACTTCAGGCTGGTCGAAGCGCCGTTGCCGGCGTTGGCGGCCGGCCAGGTGCTGGTCAAGCACCGCTACCTGAGCCTCGATCCGTACATGCGCGGCCGCATGAACGACGCCAAGAGCTATGCGCCGCCGCAGCCGCTCGACCAGGTGATGATCGGCGGGACGGCGGGTGAAGTCATCGAATCGCGCCACGCGCGCTTCGCGCCCGGCGATCAGGTGGTGGGCCTGGGGGGCTGGCAGGAATACGCGGTGGTCGACGCGGATCGGGAAGGCGCCTTGCGCAAGGTCGATGTCACGCGGGTGCCGTTGTCGGCGCACCTCGGCGCGCTCGGCATGCCCGGCGTCGCCGCCTGGTACGGCCTCACGAAGGTCATCGCCCCGCGGGCCGGCGAGACGATCGTGGTGAGCTCGGCCGCCGGCGCGGTCGGCGGCGCGGCCGGGCAATTGGCGAAGGCGCGCGGTTGCCGGGTGGTCGGCATCGCGGGCGGCCCCGAGAAATGCGGCTACGTCGTCGACGAACTGGGCTTCGACGATTGCATCGACCACCGCCGCTTCGCGGACTTGAAAGCGATGAGCGGCGCGCTGAAGGCCGCGTGCCCGGCGGGGATCGACGGCTGTTTCGAGAACGTCGGCGGCGTTTCGCTCGACGCCGTCCTGCTGCGCGGCAACGCGTTCGCGCGCATCGCGGTGTGCGGCATGATGGCCGGCCTCAACGGCGACCCGATCCCCATGACGGTTCCGCAGCGGATCCTCGTGAACCGGATGAAGCTCGAAGGTTTCATCGTCACCGAGCACATGGAGATGTGGCCGGAGGCGCTGGACGAACTCGGCGCGCTGGCGGCGGCGGGCGGGCTCCGGTGGCGCGAGTCCATCGCGTGCGGCCTGGACAGCGCTCCGCAGGCGTTCATCGACCTGTTGCGCGGCGAGAACCGGGGCAAGCAGCTGGTGCGATTCGATTGATCGACGCGACGGGGGAGCCGCCGACGATGGTTGCTTGGCGATGGAGCCGTTTCGGCGGCTTGGGCGGCGACGACGTCTATGACGTGCTCGCGCTGCGCGCGGCGATCTTCGTGACGGAGCAGGAATGCGCCTATCTGGATCCCGATGGCCTCGACCGCTGCGCATGGCATCTGCTGGGACGCGCCGGCGACGGGCGGCTGCTTGCCTACGCGCGGGTGGTCGATCCCGGAAAGAAGTACGACGTGCCGTCGATCGGCCGCGTCGTCGTCGATCGCTCGCGGCGCGGCACCGGCCTCGGCCACGCGCTGCTCGCCGAAGCGCTGCGCCGTTGCGGCCGGATCTGGCCCGGCGCGCCCAACCGGATCGGCGCGCAGGTGCGTCTGCAAGCGTTCTACGGCCGGCATGGCTACGTCCCGGTGGGCGACACTTATCTCGAAGACGGCATCCCGCACATCGACATGGAAAGGGCCGCGCCACGCCCTGCTCACGAAGGCGTGCCGCCGCGGTGAGGGTGGCCGCCTCGGCGGCTCAGGGTTCATCCTGAGCGCTGGATCCACGTCCGCGCCGCGATTGCGGTATGATGCCCAAGTAGGCAATACTTAAGACCGTCGTTCAGAAGGTCTCCTCCGGTTCCCGTCCCCAAAACGGGCCTTGGTCGAACTCTCCAGTTTGATTTTCTTGCGTAGTACCTGCACTGCGTCGGCACGTGCTGCGCATGATTTTGAAATTAGGATTTAGAGTATGACGACCGAGAACAAAACCGAAACGGGATTCGTGAAATGGTTCAATGACGGCAAGGGTTTCGGGTTCATCACCCCGGACTCTGGCGGCAAGGATCTATTCGCCCATTTCAGCGAAATCCAAGGCGGCACCGGCTTCAAAAGCCTCGCCGAAAACCAGCGTGTCGAATTTGAAGTGAAGCAAGGTCAGAAGGGCCTGCAGGCTTCCAACATCAAGCCGCTGTGATGCACAGGCCGCGCGTTTTTTCCTGGCGCGCGGCATGAAGGCTGCTTGGCTGCCCTCCGCACCGACCTGAGGAAGACCGATGAGCAAAACTGCAAGTGGGTACTCGAAAAGCTCTTCTGCCGAAGAGCCGGTCGATCGGAAGGAGCGCTTGCGCTTGGCCTTGCCCGCTGCAGTGGAGCTTTTGCGCACCCGTCAGGCGGGCCTGATCGAAGCTGCGGAGATCGACGAGTTCGTCGCATTGAACTGGCTGGAATGGCACGGTGGCACGCTGAGATTGACCGTCACCGGGTCAAACGTTTGTTCGCAGAGCCGCGGTCATGCGGGCGAGCAGGCTCGCTGACCGGTGCGCAAACCTGTCTCAGCGAGCCCGCTGCGCGTCGAAGGCCACGCCTGCAGGGCGCTTCGGCGCAGTTGCCGCCGTTGCCTTCCGGCGCATCTTGGTTCATGAGGATCCGCCGTGCCAGCTCCGCGGGCCTTGAGCGAGGCCTTGTCGCGTCGGCCGCGCCTGGCGATTTTCGCCACCGTGGCGCGCAGGCCTTAAAATAAGAGACTCAGGAGTTTTGTCATGGCAAAAGAAGAACTGATCGAAATGCATGGCGTCGTCGAAGACGTGCTGCCCGATTCGCGCTACCGGGTCAAGCTGGACAACGGCCATGAACTGGTCGCCTACACGTCCGGCAAGATGCGCAAGCATCACATCCGCATCCTCGCGGGAGACAAGGTGTCGCTCGAGCTCTCGCCTTACGATCTCAGCAAGGGCCGCATCACGTTCCGTCATATCGAGCGTCGCGGTCCGAACTGAACCACGCGCGCCTGAAACGCGCTCGTCATGATCTTTCCGAAGCCCGTTTGCCGTCGCATGCGGGCTTCGTCCTTTGCGGCGTCCGGCCGCGGCGTCGCGACCACGGTCCGCCCGATCCCTCCGGGGCGGTGTGCCGCGGCGGCCGACGACATGGTTTCTCAGCGTGCGGCGGGCGCTTCGAACACGAGGCATGTCGTCGTGGCGTGCGCGTGCAGCGTCCCGTCCGGCGCGAACAACCGCGCTTCGGCGGTGGCCAACTGCTTGCCGCAATGGATCACTTTGCCTTCGGCGCGCACGCGGCCCGCTTTCGGCGACAAGCCGCGGACGAAGTTGACGCTCAGCTCCGCCGTCGTGTAGCCCCGGCCGGCGGGCATCATCGTGTGCACCGCGCAGCCGAGCGCCGAATCGAGCAATGTCGCGAACCAGCCGCCGTGCACGCCGCCCATCGGGTTGAGGTGCGCCGGCCCCGGAGTGCCCTGGAACAGCGAGGTGCCGGGGCCGATGGCGATCAGCGCGAAATCCATCGTCTGCGCGATCGGCGGAAACGGCAGCGCGCCGTCCAGCATCGCCTGCATTTGCTCCAGGCCTGTCCGGCCGGCCCACTGCCGGGCGCTTGCGACGCCTGGTCCCGCGCCATGTTCCATGCGCGACCGGACGTGCGCTTCTTCGGCGATCCACCGTTGAAGGACGGCCAGGGTTTCTTCCGCCGAGAGTCTGGGCGCGGAGGCGAGGACGTTCATGACGCTCCTTTTGGCGAGAGGCGGGCAATGGGGCCGCAACGGACGAGTCATAGCACATCCTGGCGGCGGCTGCCCGGTCCCGGCGCCGCGGCCGCCATATGGCAAACTCGCGCGCTTCGCGCAATTCTGACGGGCCGAACTTGGACAAGATTCTTCTTCAACTCGCGACGGAACTGAAGGTTCGGCCGGCGCAGGTGAGCGCCGCGGTGACGCTGCTCGACGGCGGCGCCACGGTGCCCTTCATCGCACGCTACCGCAAGGAAGTGACGGACAACCTCGACGACGCCCAGCTGCGCGAGCTCGAGAGCCGCCTTGGATACCTGCGTGAACTCGAAGATCGGCGCGCGGCCGTGCTCAGGAGCGTCGCCGACCAGGGCAAGCTGACCCCCGAACTCGCCGCCGCGATCGGCGCTGCGTCGACGAAGCAGGAACTCGAGGATCTCTACCTTCCGTTCAAGCAGAAGCGGCGCACCAAGGGAATCATCGCCCGCGAAGCCGGGCTCGAACCGCTGGCCGACAAATTGTTCGCCGACCCGTCGCTCGACCCGCTGGCCGAGGCCGCGTCCTTCGTCAACGCCGAAGGCGGCTTCGCCGACGCGCCGGCCGTGATCGACGGCGTGCGCGACCTGTTGTCGGAGCGCTGGGCGGAAGACGCGGCCCTGGTCGGGCCGCTGCGCGAGTGGCTGTGGTCGGAAGGCCTGATGCGCTCCAAGAAAATGGACGGCAAGGACGAACATCATCCCGACGTCGCGAAGTACCGCGACTATTTCGACTACGCCGAGCCGATCCGCGCGGTCCCTTCGCACCGCGCGCTCGCGGTGTTCCGCGGACGTTCGCAGGATGTCCTCGACGCGAAGCTCGCCCTCGACGAACCGGCGGCGCCGGGGCAGCCGTGCCTGGCCGAAGGCCGCATCGCGCGTCATCTGGGTTGGTCGCACGCCAAGCGCGCCGGCGACGATCTGATCCGCCGCACCGTCGCATGGACGTGGAAGGTCAAATTGTCCCTGAGCCTCGAGCGCGACCTGTTCGGGCGCGTGCGCGAGGGCGCCGAGAAGGTCGCGATCCGCGTGTTCGCCGAGAACCTGCGCGACCTGCTGTTGGCCGCGCCGGCGGGCAAACGCGTCGTGATGGGCCTGGATCCGGGCATCCGCACCGGCGTCAAGGTGGCTGTCGTCAGCGACACCGGCAAGGTGCTGGCCACCCACACCGTCTATCCGCACGAGCCGCGCATGGACTGGGAAGGATCGCTGCACGCGCTCGGCCGCCTCGTGGCGCAGCATGGCGTGAACCTGATCGCGATCGGCAACGGCACGGCGAGCCGCGAGACCGACAAGCTCGCCGCCGACCTGATCAAGCGCGTCCAGCAGCTCGCGCCCGACGCGGCGATCGACAAGATCGTCGTCAGCGAGGCCGGCGCGTCGGTCTACTCGGCTTCCGAGTTCGCCAGCAAGGAACTGCCCGATCTGGACGTCAGCCTGCGCGGCGCGGTGTCGATCGCGCGCCGGCTGCAGGATCCGCTCGCCGAACTGGTGAAGATCGACCCGAAGAGCATCGGCGTGGGTCAATACCAGCACGACGTGAATCAGAGCGAGCTCGCGAAAACGCTGGATGCGGTGGAGGAAGACTGCGTGAACAAGGTCGGCGTCGATCTGAACACCGCCTCGGCGCCCCTGCTCGCGCGCGTGTCGGGTCTGAGCCCCGCCGTCGCCGCCGGCATCGTGCGCTGGCGCGACGCGAACGGCGCGTTCGCGACGCGCGTCCAACTGCTCGACGTCGCCGGCCTCGGCCCGAAGACGTTCGAGCAGGCGGCCGGCTTCCTGCGCATCCGCGATGGCGCGAACCCGCTCGACATGACGGGCGTGCATCCGGAAACCTACCCGGTCGTCGAGCGCATGATCGCCGCGACGGCCAGGCCGGTGTGCGAATTGATGGGCCGCAGCGACGTGCTGAAATCGATCGAGCCGGCGGCTTTCGCGGACGACAAGTTCGGCCTGATCACGGTGCAGGACATCCTCGTCGAGCTCGACAAGCCGGGCCGCGATCCGCGCCCCGACTTCAAGGTCGCGCGCTTCAACGACGGCATCGAAGACATCAAGGATCTGGCGCCGGGCATGCTGCTCGAAGGCACGGTGAGCAACGTCGCCGCGTTCGGCGCGTTCGTCGATCTCGGGGTGCACCAGGACGGCCTGGTGCACGTGAGCCAGCTGTCGAACAAATTCGTCTCCGATGCGCGCGAGGTCGTCAAGACCGGCGACATCGTGAAAGTGAAGGTCGTCGAAGTCGATCTCGCGCGCCAACGCATCGCGCTGACGATGAAGCTCGATGCGCAACCCCAGCCCAAGGGCGCGCGCGGCACGGACAACAGCTACCGGCCGGCGGCGCGCAACGAACGCGCGGGCGCCGGCGGACAGCGCGGCGGCGCGCCGGCGGGCGCGCC
>JBEVLR010000314.1:0-4350 GCA_040509075.1 Burkholderiaceae bacterium
CCGGAGAACGCCGGGTCTTCGGGCAGCGCCAGCAGCGCCATGCGCAGGGTCATCAGCTGGGCGACGAGGTTGCCGCTGTCGACCGTGGAGATGTAGCGCGGCGACAGCGGCAGCAACGACTGCGTGTCGTACCAGTTGTAGAAGTGGCCGCGGTGGCGCTCGAGGCGCTCCATCGTCGTGACGGTGGCGGCGATGCGCGTCAGCATCTGGTCGAGCGTGATGAAGCCGCTGTCGCGCGCCGTGAGGTTGGCCAGCAGCGAAAAGCCGATGTTGGTCGGCGACGTGCGGTGCGCCACGCGCGCGACGGGATGCAATTGCACGTTGTCGGGCGGCAGATGATGGTCTTGCGCGCCGACGAAGGTTTCGAAGAACGCCCATGTGCGGCGGGCGACGCGGCGCAGGAACCGCCGCTGCGCGGCCCCGAGCTCGCTCTTGGGCTGGGGAAGCGGCCGATCGGCCCACCACACCACGACCGGGCACCACAGCCACAACAGCAGCAACGGCGCGGCGGCCGGCATCGCCCACGGCCGTTCGTGCGCCAGCAGCGCGGCGATCAGGATCGCCACGGTCGGGCCCGCCCACAGCGTGCGGATGCCGTCGACCAGCGCTTCGAGGGAGCCCGCCTCGCTGCCGCGCGGGATGTCGGCGGACGCGGTCCATTCGAGCAGCCGGCGGCCGCGCACCATGCGCCATATCGTCCTCAGGATCGCGTCCAGCGTGGCCACGGCCTCGGTGGGCAGGCAGGCGAGCGCGTGCACCGACTGCAGCAGCTGGCGAGCCAGCGGCATCAGCCGCGCCGGCGAGTGGAACAACGCGCTGCGGCTCATCGGCGCCCGCACCAGGCCGGCCACCTGCGCGGCGAACGGCACGATGCCGACGATGACGACGATGCGCAGCGTCCACATGAACGGCTGCGGCAGCCGGGCCCATCCCAGCACCGCGAGCGCGATCAGGGCCGCGGGCACGAGGCTGCGGCGCAGGTTGTCGAACAGCTTCCATTTGGACAACGCCGACAGCGGGTTGCGAGGCGCCCCGGGCAGCAGGTGCAGCCGGCGGCGCAGCCAGCCGATCAGCTGCCAGTCGCCGCGCACCCAGCGGTGGCGGCGCGCCATGTCGGCGCGGTAGCGGGAGGGCGTGTCTTCCAGCAGCTGCACGTCGCTGAGCAGGCCCGAGCGCGCGTAGCAGCCTTCGATCAGGTCGTGGCTGAGGATCCGGTTCTCGGGCATGGCGCAGCGCGTCGCGCGTTCGAACGCGTCGACGTCGTAGATGCCCTTGCCGATGAACGAGCCCTCGGCGAACAAGTCCTGGTAGACGTCCGAAACCGCCCGGGTGTAGGGATCGATGCCGGGTTCGCCGCCGAACATGCGGGCGTAGCCCGATCGCCCGACGCTCGGCAGGTTCAGGCCGACGCGCGGCTGCAGGATCCCGTAGCCTTCGACGACCACGCCGCCGCGCGCGCCGTCGCCGAAGCGCGGGCGGTTGAGCGGATGCGCCATCGCCGAGATCATCTCGGCGGCCGCATCGCGCGGCAGCTGGGTGTCGGAGTCGAGCGTGATCACATAGCGCACGTGCTGCAGCGAGGAGACGTCGCCGACCATCACCGCGAAGCGCTTCTCGGAATCCGGGCGGCCGCGCAGGAGGGCGTTCAGGTCGGCGAGCTTGCCGCGCTTGCGCTCGTGGCCCATCCACACGTTCTCGCGCGCGTTCCAGCGCCGCGGCCGGTGCAGCAGCAGGAACGGGGCGATCCGCGGGTTGGCGTCGTCGCGGGCCTCGTAGCGCTTGTTCAACGCGGCGATGCGGGCCGCCGCGTAGCCGATCAGTTCGGCGTCCTCCGGCAGGGTCTCGGCCGGGGCGTCGCGCAGGTCGGTCAGCAGCGCGAATTGGAGCTGCGGATCGCGGTTGGCGAGGAACCGCACTTCGATCGCGTCCGCCAGCGAATCGACGTCGGCGTGCTTGCCGAGCAGCGTCGGCACGGCGATCAGCGTGCGCGCGCCGGGCGAGATCCCCAGGGAGTAGTCCATGCGCGGCAACGCCTCGGGCGTGGCCGCGAGCGTCACGATCCAGTTGACGAGCGCGAGCGCCAGCTGGCTCGTCGACAGCAGCAGGAGCAGCAGCAGCGCGACCCCTTTGATCGACCACAGCGGCAATCCGAGCTGCTGCGCGGCCTGGCGAACCGGCCCCAGCGACATCAGCAGCGCGAACGCGAACACCGCCCCGACGTAGGCGGGCAGCGGCGAGCGTCCGGGCTCGGGCTGGAAGCGGCGGCGCCGCGCGCCCATGGCCCCCTCGAGCGCGGCGCGCCCGTTGCCGATCAGGTAATGGCCGACGTGGGCGGCGCGTTCATCGCGTTCGCCCTCCTGTCCGGCCGCGGGCGTCGCGAGCGCGGCGAGCTCGACCGCCTTGCGCGCCACGGCGGGTTCGTCGCCCCCGCTGATGCGGGCGATGCGCTCGACGGCGTGGCGATAAGCGTCGCGGGTGGCGAAATCCATGCGGCCGTACACGCCGCACGGATCCTCCCGCAGGATCTGCTCGACGCTGCTCAGCGTTTCGACGAACTCCGGCCAGTGCGTCGCGCCGAGCAGGCGCAGGCTGCCGATGCTGTTGGCCACCGAGACCTGGCTCGCCGCCTGTTGCTGGCTTTCGAGATGCACCAGGTGCTCGATCGTCTCGTTCGCGTCCGACAGCCGCTGCTCCATCCAGGTCAGCGGCAGCGCGAGCGCCGCGCCCTGGCCTTGCAGGCGGCGCGCGAATTCGGCGACGAACGCGCTGCCGAGCGTCAAGTCCGAGCGCGCCATGTCGGCGATGATCAGGATCAGGTCGCTGGGACGCTCCTGCGCCGCCTGCAGCATGCGCGCGGCCCAGGTCTCGGCGAGATCGCGCTCCTCCAGCGCCGAGGCGACGCGCACCGCCGCGCGGCGGAGGTTTTCGATCAACGCCAGCCGCAGCATGATCGGAAACGCCCACAGCTCCCCGAGCTTGAGCGGCTGCACCGTCTGGTAGGCGGCGACGAAACGGCTCAACGTGCCGCGGCTGAGCCGGCCGTCGGCGTGCGCGATCGATTCGAGCGCGAGGTCGTAGACGCGCGGCGACGCGCCGTCGGCATTGGCGGAGGCGTCGGCCAGCCGGGGCAGCTCGCGGCTGTAGCCGTTGGGAAGATGCCTGCGCGCCGTGCGGATTTCCTCCTCGATCAGGTACATGTTGTCCAGCAGCCATTCGGCCGCCGGCGTGACGGCGCGGTTGTCGGCGATCGCCACGCGCAGCTGGCGGGCGACGCTTTCCAACGCACGCTCGTTCGACGCCAGCCGACCGAGCAGCCGGTCGGGCCGATGGTGCTGCGCGATGCGGTGGCGCCCGGCGAGCGCCTTGCCGTGGGCCACCATCTGATCGCTGCTGAACAGCGCCGCGCGCAGCGGCTCGGCTTCTTCCTGTTCGATGCCGTCCGCGGCGGCGGGGCGGCGCTCGCGGGCCCAATCGCGCGCCTGCGAAAGAAGTCTGCGCAGAGCGCGGTCAGAGTCCATCATTGGTTTTTTTCCTCGGTCCGACGGGAGCCGCCGGCGCGCCTGGAGCAATCGGCGGGCCTGAGGCCGCGGATGCCGGACACCGGATCCGCACGCGCGCAAAGCTTGCGGCAAGCCGCCGCGGGGCGCGAAACGCGGCGCCCGGCGGCCCCCCTGGCAACGACGAGACGATCGCGGGCACAGCCGTTGCTGTATCCACACGCCAGCCGATGAACCGATCGTCGATGCTCGGTCGGCGAGCGATTCAAAGGCACTTCAAACAAGACAACCGAATCAGGAGTACGCAACCATGTCCCCAATGAAGAAATCCATCACCGCCCTGGCCGCTTCGGCGCTGTTGGCCACCGTGGGCTATGCCACCGCGCAGTCCGCCGACTCGATGGCCGCCGATCCCGCTTCCACGCAAACCGCCACGACCAATGTGGCGAACGGCCAGACCACCACGGTCACGACGACCGACACGTCGACGCAAGTGCTGCCGGCCCCGCCGACGGGCGTCGTCGAGCTCACGAAGCCGAAAGGCACCGTCGCCGCGATCGACCGGCGAGGCGAGGGCTCCCAAGGCATGGCGAACTCCGTCATGACGACCGGCCTGACCAATGGCGCGACGCGTCCGAGTATCGGTGAACACGCCACGCCGCCGATCCAGGCCGCGCCCACCGTGCTGGCCGTGACGACGGAACGCACGACGACGGTCACCACGACGCCGATGCCCGAGGCCGCCCCCGCACCGGCCCCGATCGCCGCACCCGAGGCGGCGCCGGCTCCCGAACCCGCCCCGGAACCAATGCCCGCGCCGCGCCCCGACCGCAACTGATCGCGCAACGGCGCG
>JBEVLR010000315.1:0-13886 GCA_040509075.1 Burkholderiaceae bacterium
CGGATCCATGCGCTCGAGTCCATTCAATTGAATAATTGGAGACGGTTCCATTTTTGAGCATGAAGGTGTTTTCCCGCACCGAAATGGAGTCCGCAAGGCCTCGTCTCGATGCATTTTCCTGAAGCGTTACAACTTTGCACGCAATCGTTCTCACAACCGCGCCGGGAGCATATCGGCCGAAGAAGAATTGCGTTACAAAGATCGAAGCCTCACGAGGGTGGATCCCCCCCAACCGCCGCTATGAGGGCGCGCACGATTGGAGAACCAATGAAACTCGCTATCTTGACCAACAACGAAAAGCTGTTCGAGTCCATCAATGCGAGAGCAATGATCGACGGATGCGCCTGCACGCGGTACGCAGACGAGATCCGGCTGGCCCGCGCGGCGCTTCGCAACGAATTCGATGCGATCCTGCTCGACGCCAGCACCGGGCTGGATGCGGTCCGGCCCGCGCTGAAACGCCACAAGCGGCTCGGCGAGCACCAGACGCCGGTGCTCGTCATCGCGCTGCGCGCCGACAGCAGCGACATCGAGATCGCCTTCGAGCTGGGCGCCGACGACGTCGTCACGGCCCCGCTGGACCACCGCGAGCTGCTCGCCCGCGTGCGCTGCGCGGCGCGGCGCGTCGCGCCGGTCGAAGCGTTGCTGGACGTCGGCCGGATCGAACTCGGCGCCTACCGGTTCGAGAACGCCGAATGCGCGGCCTACGTCCATGGCAAGCCGGTCGCGCTGGCGAACCGGGAATTCGCGCTCGCCTGGCTGCTGTTCTCCCGGCCCGGGGAATTCGTCACGCGGCGCGAGATCGCCGCCGCGGTGTGGACCAGCTCGGAAGACGTCGTCGGACGCAGCCTCGAGCAGCACGTCTACAAGCTGCGCAAGAAACTCGGGCTGAACGGCGACCACGGCATCGCGCTGCGCACGCGCTACGCGCTCGGCTACCGCATCGAGCTGCACGCCAGCCGCAAGCTGGCCGCCGACATGCCCAACCTCGCCCGCATCGATGCGAGGCCGGCCGCGGCAGCGGCGGCGCGGCCGGTGGCGCATTACCCCACCCATCCGACCGCGCGGCCCATGGGGCTGCCCGCGCGCCGGGAAGAGGAGCTGCGCTCCGAATCGATGTGGCGGCGCCGCGCCGACGACCATCTCCGCGACGCGTTGCCGGAGATCTTCCCCGCCGCGCGCCGCGACGAGCTGCTGCTTCGGCGGCGCCGCGACGACGTCCCGCTGAACGTCGTCGTCGCCCAGGCGGAACGGGAGGCGCTGTTCGGGCTGTCCAACGAATCGTCGCAGCAGCTGACGCTCTTCCGCGCGCTGCCTTGAGAACGCAAGGGGCGCACGCGGCGCCCCCCGGATCGGTTCCCAGCCGACGGCCGCCTCAGGCGCGGCCCTCCCCGACGATCTTCCACTCGGTCCCGACGCGGTCCCAGATCAGCGTCTTGTGCACCGTGTCCTTGAAGCCTTTCGACGAGTAGGTCTGCTCGAAGCTGGTCTCGACGCGGCTGTCGGTCAGCGCATGCGACTGCACGTTGCTCAACTTGACGTCGATCGGCTCCTTCTTGCCGAGCATGCGCCGGCGGTCGGCGACCCAGCCGGCCTTCGAGCCCTTCTGCGGCTTGAAGTCGGCGTCGTAGAACGTCAGGTACCGGTCGGCGTCGTGCGACATCCAGGCATCGGCCCAATCCTGGAGCCGCTGCTCGACCGCGACGGACGATTGCGCCTGCCTGGCGGTGACGGGTTGCCCCGGCGGCGCCATGGCCGGACGCTGCGGCGCCGGCGGCATCGGCGGCAGCGGGGTCGGCGCCGCGGAGGCGAGCGGCTGCCTGGCCGCCGCGTAGTCGAGGTTGATCACGCGCGGCGTGATGAGGAACAGCCGCTCCATGTTGCTGTCCTCGTCGTCGCGGTACTTGAACAAGCCGCCGATCAGCGGGATCTTCGACAGCCCCGGCACGCCGTTCTGCAGGTGGGTCGCCTTGGAGACGCGGTAGCCCGCGATCAGCAGCGCGTCGCCTTCGTTCAGCAGCGCTTCGGTGTCGATGTTGGACGAGGTGATGACGGGGATGTTGTCGACCTGCTGCCCGGTGAGCTGACCGTCGGTGATGTGCACCGCCAGCTTGATCTGGCGGCTGCCGTTCCCGTCGATGAGCATCGGCAGCACGCGCAGGTCGGTGCCCGTCTGCACGCTGTAGAGGTCGGCGGCGGTGTAGCTCGCGACGCGGACGAAGAACTTCGTGTCGTTGTTCATCTGCGCTTCGACGTTGTCCAGCGTCGCGATCTTCGGGCTCGAGTCGATCTTCGCCTGGTTCGTCTGCTCCAGCGCGTTGATGCGCGTGAGCAGGTAGCGTCCCGCGTCGCCGAGCACGGCCGTCAGCGAGCCGCCCAGCGGCGTCGTGTTGATCGTGGTGGTGCCGCCGTCGTTGCTGAGGGAACCCGAGAAGGTCGGGTTGAGGACGCCGTTCGAATAGCTGTTCGCCGTCGTGCTGCCGTTGCCGGTCTGGAGGTCGACGTGGCTGTTGTGCGCGCGCCATTCGACGCCGAGCTGCTTCAGCGCGGTGTTCTCGACCTCGATGACGTGCGCCTCCAGCTCGATCAGCTGCGGCTTGACGTCCAGCTGGTCGATCAGCGGGCCGTATTGCGGCATGCGGGAGGTCAGGTCGCGGATCAGGATCGAGTTCGTGCGCTGGTCGGCGACGATCACCGGCAGTTCACGGTCGACCTCCTCGCCGGCGCCGCTGCCGCCGCCGCCTCCGCCGCCGCGGTTCCTGCCGCCGATCATTTCGGTCATCGTGTTGACGGGGTCGGCCACGATGCGCGGCACCGTAGCGCTGCCGTTGGTGAGGCCGCCGGAAGGCAGCGGAGGCATCACGCCGCCGGAAGCGCCGCCGCCCGCGAATCCGCCGCCCGAAGTCCCGCCGCCCACGTCGGGCATGGAAGGCAGGCGCTGCATGCCGCCTTGGCTGCCCTTGGCGGCGGATCCGCCGCCGTTGCTGTTGGCGCGGCCGTGGAACATCGAATCCAAGGTCGCCGCGACGCCCGGCAACGCGATCGTCGTGCCGTCGATGGTGACCTTGTGGTCTTCCGCCCACGCGTGCTTCAGGTGGTAGATGCGGATGGTCGAGCCGGCGCGGCGCGCCATCGTGTCGTCGAGCTGGCGCGCGACTTCGCCGACCAGCGCCACATATTGCGGCGGCCCGCTCACCAGCGCGGTGCCGTGGTTGTCGTCGTACGTGATCGGGAACTGCGGGCTGTCCAGGCGCATCTGCGCCAAGGTGCGCGCGAGGTCGCCGGTGCCGGCCACGTTGAGCTTCACGATCTGGCGCGACATGTCGTTCGCGTTGGTGATCGCCAGCACGGTGCCGTCGTAGAACCACACGAATCCGAAGGTCGAGGCGAGGGAATCGAGGAAACGCTGCGGGGGCATGTTGAAGTCCCCGGTGACCGTGCCGGTGACGTTGGTCGCGACCGTGGCCGGGACGTTCTGCCCGGAAGCGAGGTCGCGCAGCACGTCCTTGATGTCCTTGCTCTCGACTTTCACGTGGACGGTCTGCGACCGCCAGCGGATCTCCGCCGCGTGCGCGCCCGTCGTCGCGACCATCCCGCAAGCCAGCATGCAGGCGAATGCCGCCGCCCGCATGCGGGCCGCCGGACGACGCGCGCGAACACCCCGCGCGCTATGGGGTTGGGCATCGTGTTTCATCGGTCGAGGGTCTCCGAAGGTGCTTCGTTGAATTGCTTGCGGTAGCCGCTCACCAGCGCCGACCGGCTGCGCACGCCCCATTTGTTCGCGGTGTCGAGGATGCTGCGATCCTTGTCCAGCAGATCGGTGCGGATGCGATCCATGCGCTCGCGCCGGATGACTTCCGTCGGCGACAGGCCGAGGAACGTCTTGAAGGCGCTCTGCAAGGCGCGCTCGGTGACGCCGATCTCGATGGCCACCTCATGCACCGACAGGTCGTCGCGATCGAGGTTCGCCTGCAGGTAGGCGTAGGCGCGGCGGTATTTCGCCGGCAGGCGCGCGCCCACGTCGTCCAGCTGCGCCGGCTTGCGGGCGCAGCGGCCGGCGTAGCTCACGACCGCCTGCGAGTTCTGGCGCAGCGTCCGGGTCGCGATCAGCGCATGGCGCTTGTACAGGTCGAGCGCCTCCTGGTTGCGGCCGCGCGCCTGGCCGGTCTTGGCCGCGCAGTAGGCGTAGTCGAGCTCGCGATGGCTGGTGCCGCCGTTGCGGTGGCTGCCCTGCAGCGGCTCGAGCACGCGCTCCGCGATGTCGCTGCAGCCGCTGGCGATCAGCGCGAGCGCCACTTCGATCCGCGTCGTGCGCACGTAGTCGGCGAGGCCGTTCTGGCGCCCCCAATCCAGGTGGTCGCTGATGTCGACGAGCGCTTCGCGGTCGCCATTGAGCACTTCGCGCAGCGCGACCAGGTATTCGACCCGGCGCGCGAGCAGCGGCGTGCGCACCGTGCGGGCCGTCTGGGCCGCGGTGTGCAGGCGGGCCGCCGGATCTTCGCGGTGCGCCGACCATTCGTCCTGCGTCGCCGACTTCCAGTAGACGTGGTCGTCCAGCCGCGCCGACGACCTCAGCTCGTTCTGCACCGCCAGGTCGAAACGCAGCGTGGCCACGAGATCGCGCCAGGCCGAGGCGCTGCGCACGTCGATGTCCTCGCTATCGAGCAGCGTCGCGATGTCTTCGACGGCGGCGAGCGCCTCGTTCGCGTCGCCGAGCTCGGCCAGCGTGCAGGCGATCGCGCTCTGCGCTTCGAGGCGCCAGTCGATGCGGATGTCCGGTTCGTCCAGGACGCGCACGAAGCAAAGCAGCGCCATGCCGACGCGGTGGCGCAGCAAGGCCTGCCAGCCGGCGTTGCGGCACGACAGCGCGCGCTGATCGGGCTTCGGGGCGTCGAGCTTCTTCTGCGCGAGGCGGTAGGTCGCCTCGGCATCGCCGGTGGCGCCGCGCACGGCTTGCATATCGGCATTCAGGCGCAGCGACGCGGAAGCTTGCGTGCTGTGCTCGCCGGCATCGACGGCGCGCTCGGCCAGGCGGCTTGCGCGCTGCGCGGCCGCCGTGAGGTTTCCGTCCATCACCTCGCCGATCATGGTGGCGGAGGCTTCGGGGGCAGCCAGCGCCGATAGCAGCGGGACGTACAAGGTAGAGAACATTCGTTTGCTCCTCGGTGGGGGACCGGGCCGGGGGTAGCCGCGGCTGAGAGGTTCTGCCTTGCGTCGGACGGGGATTCCGGCGTTCGGCATGAACACAATGTAAGGAGCGCAAATCCCGTGAATTTCAACAAATCTAACCACGATCGCGAGACTCTCAACAGCGTCTCAACACATCTCGTGTCCCGGGATGCTTGCGGCTCTTTTCAACGATGCTTCGACGCAGGGCGGTTCGCTTATTCGCCGCTCGCTTCGCGTCCGCGGCCGATCGGGACGCCCGTCTCGGAACAATCGCGCCATGGATCTTAGATGCTCGATCAATCATCATGCGAACCCATAGGACTGTCCTGGCGGCGGCGGTGGCCTGCGCCGCCCTGTGCATCGCGGACCGCGCCCATGCCGATTGCTTCGAAGATGCGGCGAACTACCAGCACGTGAATCCGACCGTGCTGCGCGCGATCGCATGGCAGGAGTCGCACGGCCGCCCCGAGGCGTGGCACGTGAACCGGAACGGCTCGATCGACCTCGGGATGATGCAGATCAACTCCATCCACCTCGCCAACCTGGGCCAATTCGGCGTCTCAGGCGACATGCTGATGGACGCGTGTGTGAGCGTCTACGTCGCAGCGTGGCACCTGAAGAAGATGATGACCAAGTACGGCAACACCTGGGCCGCCGTCGGCGCCTATCACTCCGAGACGCCGCGCGAGCGCACGATCTACGAAGGGCAAATCCGCGGGATCGTGCGGCGCCTGCTCACCCTGGCCAGCCGGTGAGATTCGGGGCCGGAAACCGACTTGAGGAAGTTTGAGAATGCGCGGCCGTTCGCGGCGGCGCCGGCTCTCGTAAACGCTGACAGGGTAAACGCGGCTGCGATCCGGGCCGACGGCTGCGCCGCGTCCGCGCCGGCGGGCATTTCGACGGTTCGTGACGAATGGCACGAATCGGATGCGCATCGAGTGGGCCAAACTTCGTATAAGTGGACGTAGTTTCGCGTCGCCGGAGTTCCAAGCCGAGGCCGTCGGCGTATCATCGAGGCTCGAATCAGGCTGGAAGAGGTGCCTATGATTGAAGTAAACAGAAACCTGCCGCTGGGCGGTGCAGAAGATCTCGGCGGTGCGAAGTCGACGCCGACCTCGAAATTGCGCCAAAGCGCCAAGCCGTCTCAGTTCAATGGGGGCAATGCAACCATCCAAGGACTGAAAACGCTGAGCGCCAGCGTCATCCCCAACAGCTCCTCCGGTTTGGGTCGGGTTCGCGTGAAGCTTCCCGGCGCCGTCGAAAACGAGGTCGACCCGAGGGGCGCCCACATGCGCAGGCCGCTGGCCTCCAGCCGGAACTCTTACTTCGGCGACAAGACCGAGAACCGCAACGCGCTGACCGGATCCATCGCGACCCCGGGAAGCGCCGTTCTGATCATCGATGCGAGCAACTCGGATCGATAAGGGGTCCATGAAATGAGGCAAGACGGTTCGAACGCGGTGCTGGCGGACCTCGAATACGCGGTCGACAACAAGCTCCTCAAGCCGAAGAGCACGGTCGTGCTGGTCGTGCCCGACAGCTGGCTGGAGGGCGAACCGTCGAAGCAGCTCGCGGCGACCGTCGCCAAGCTCCAGGAGGCGGACATCAACGTGATGCTGTCCAGGCCGGACCGCGCGCTGCACGGCGATCTCGGCGGCGAAGCCGTCGACCGCGCCTCGTCGGTCGACGAAATGAAGCTCTGCAAGGATGGCGAGCTGCCGAGCGAGATCCCGATGCTGACGACACGCAAGCTGCTGTCGAGCCTGGTCGACATCGTCGGCCCGGAAGCCGCGCGCGAGAAGGTCGTCGTCCTCGGCGACGCGCAGTCCCGCCTGCACGGATTCTCGGGCGCGCACCAGTTCAACGCGGTGGGCCATCTGGCCTCCGGAAGCCCTTGGTCGGACGGTGGCGCATCGGCGCCGAACAACGGCGGACAGATCCGCGTCTTCCTCGAGAAGATGAAGTCGCCCCCGGCCGCCCGCTGACCGGTCGGACGCGGGCCAGCGCCCGCGCCGCGGATGCGGCATCACGGCCGCGGCGCCGGAACCTCACACGAACGCCGGCGAACGCACGGCCAACACCGCGTTGTGGCCGCCGAATGCGAACGAGTTCGACAGCGCCGCGCCGCAACGCCGGCGTTGCGCTTCGTTGGGCACGTAGTCCAAGGGGCATTCGGGATCGCTCTCGACGTAGTTCATCGTCGGCGGGACGAACCCTTCCTCGAGCCCCAGCAGCGTCGCGACCAGCTCCATCGCTCCGGCCGCGCCGAGCGTGTGGCCGTGCATGGACTTCGTCGACGACACCGCGAGCCGGCGCGCATCGCCGCCGAACACGCCCTGGATCGCGCGCGTCTCGGTCAGGTCGTTCGCGTGCGTCGCGGTTCCGTGCGCGTTGATGTAGTCGATCTCGCCCTCGCCCATCTGCGCGTCGACGAGGCAGGCGCGGATCGCAGCGACCTGCCCGTCCAGCGACGGGCTCATGATGTTGAACGCATCGGAGTTCATCGCGCAGCCCGCGATCTCGCCGTGGATCGGAGCGCCGCGCCCGCGCGCGTGGCTCAGCGACTCCAGCACGACGATCGCGGCGCCTTCGCCGAGCACCAATCCGCGCCGGCCCTTGGAAAACGGCCGGCAGGTGTCCGGCGCGAGCACCCGCAGCGCCTCCCAGGCCTTGAACGCGCCTTCGGTCAGGCACGCTTCCGAGCCGCCGACGACCGCGACGTCGACGGTGCCGGCGCGGATCATCTGCATGCCGAGCGCGACCGCATAGGCCGACGACGCGCAGGCCGTGGAAATCATGAACGCCGGCCCGGTGATCCCGTAGGCGAGGCTGATGTGGCTCGCGAACGCCTGGTACATCGTCCGCGGCACCGTCAGCGGCGGCTGCCGGCGGTTGCGGTCGGCGTGGAATCCCGAGTAATAGTCCTCGATCGACGACAGGCATCCGGAGCTCGTTCCGACGATGACCGCCACGCGCGGGCCGAGCCCGGACGACGTCTCCAGGCCGCACTCCGCGATCGCCTGATCGGCCGCCAGCAGCGCGAGCTGCGTGGTGCGGTCGAGCAGCGGGAGGTTCGACGCGATGAAGTCCGTCAGGCGGCCCGGATCGCGGACGGCCGCGCCGATGCGCGTCGGCTGCCCCTCCACCGGACCGATCCCGTTGAAGCCATCGAGCAGGCCCTGCCTGAACGCCCCGATGCCGTTGCCGATGGCCGACACCACGCCGCGTCCGGACACCACGACGCGATGCGCATCCATCCGTTTGGCGCGATCCATGTCAGCGCCGCCCCGGGCAGAGGCGCCGAAGGCGTTTCGGCGGGGGGTGCATCACACGCTCGACAGCAGCGCCGACGCGCCGGTACTGGCCTTGTCTTCGATCAGGACGGCGACCATGTCGACCAGCGCGCCGAACGATTCCAGCGTGCCGTCGTTGGCGTTGTAGTCGATCGTGATCTGATAGCGGTCTTCGATCTCGAAGATAAGTTCGACGACCTTCAGCGAATCGACGCCGAGCTTGGCGAGGTCGCTTTCGGGCGTGACGGTCGAGGCATCGATCTTGGCGGTTTCGGACAGCAGCGCGATGAGCTCGCGCTCGAGCTTCGAACGGTCGGTGGTCAAGTTGATCTCCTGGTCGGTTCGGGAGTTGCGGGATGCGCCGTCTCCCCAAGCGGGGGCCGAACGTTCGGCTTTCCGCGCCGGGACGGCAAGGCACGGCCAAAGTGTTATCCGCCCGGCCGCGCCCGATCCGATGCGCCGCGAACCGGCTTGCCTGCAAACGAAGCGGTGGGCCGGCGCCCGCGCGCAGGCGCCTTCACGGCCGGCCCGCCAACCGCCCCGCCGCCTGAGGATTGTTGAGACACCCCGATCTCGCGAATCTTCAGAATACGATCCCATAGCCTCAGCGTTCTCCACGAATCCGTTCATGCCGTTCATCCAAAACGCCTGGTACGTCGCCGCCCTCGGCAGCGAAGTACCTGCCGCCGAGCCGTTCGCGCGCCGCCTGCTGGATCGTCCGATCGTGATTTTCCGCGACGCGAACGGGGACGCCGCCGTGCTCGACGACCGCTGCCCGCACCGCTTCGCGCCGCTGTCGCGCGGAAAGGTCACGGGGGGCGTCGTCACGTGCCGATACCATGGCCTGCGGTTCGCCGGCGACGGCCGATGCGTGGGCAATCCGCATGGGGACGGCCGCATCCCCGCAGGCGCGCAGGTGCGCGCCTACCCCAGCATCGAACGCTACGGCGCGATCTGGTTCTGGCCCGGAGACCCCGCGCGCGCCGACGCGTCGCAGTTGCCCGAATGGCCGTTCCTCGATGCCGGGAGCTCCATCACGCAGCACGGCTATCTCGAGACGGCGGCGAACTACATGCTCAGCGCGGAAAACCTGCTCGATCTGAGCCATTTCCAGTTCCTTCATCCCTACACGCTGGGCAGCAGCACGCTGGCGAGTTCGTCCACGCACGCGCGTTCCGAAGGCGATCACGTCTACGTGACGCGCGAGATGCAGCACGAGAAGCTCCAGTCCTTCGTCTCCGCCGCGTTCGGCATTCCGCGAGGGACGCTCGTGACCCGCCGGCTGGACGTGCACTGGCAGCCGCCGTCGCTGCTGACGATCGACGTCGCGGTCACGCCGGAAGTCGACGTGCCGGAGCAGGCGCGCATGGCGCGGTCGGCGCATTGGCTGACGCCGCACACCGAGACGTCCTCCCACTATTTCTTCGCGTTCGGCCTGCCGCGCGCGCTCGGCACCTTGGGCGAGCAGATGGTGCGCTACGCGATCAACGGCCTCATGATGCCGTTCGAGCGCGAAGACCTGCCGATGCTGGCCGCGCAGCAGCAGGCGATCGGCGATTCGGACTTCTGGTCGCTGAAGCCCGCCCTGCTGCCCATCGACGCCGGCGCGATCCGCGCGCGACGCATCGTCGAGCGGCTCGTGCAGGAAGAATGCGAACAGCGCGCCGGCGCCCCCGCGCCGGAAACGGTCATCGCTTTCCGGCCATGAGCGCCGCCCGGACGTGTCGAAAGCGCCGCGGTCCGAAAAACGGAGGTTTCCCCATGATGAGCGCCGCACGGCCGCCCGAACGCCCTCCCGCGCGAACCTGCACGCAGGCGCGCGGCGAAGGGGCCGGCTCATGAGCTCGGTCCTGCCGCCGCAAGCCGCGCCCGATGCGGCGTCCGGGGACGCCGCAGGAGCCTCGAACGCCAGCCGCCTGGCGGCCTCGCTCGCGCGCTATTGGAGTTCGCCCGATCCGGATGCGACCTTCCTCGGAGATCTCGCCGACCGCATGCGCGCGGCGCGCCGATCCCGGCGGCCCCATCGAGGCCCGCCGCGGCGCGCCCTCGTGATCGGCTACGCGGGCGCCGGCAACACGGGCGCGGATCTGCGCACGATCGAGACGATCCTTCAACTTCGGCGCCACCTCCCCGGCCTCGGGATCGACCTGTTCGCGCTCGGCACGCTGTTCGACCACCCGGTGCTGGCCGCGATCCCCAAATTCAGGCCCGGGCGGCGCTACATCCCCGACGTGCTCGACGCCGTGGTGAGGAACTACGACCTGGTGCTCAACACCGAAGGCTCCACCTACACGTCGACGTTCTCGGACCTGTTCGCGGGCCAGCTGATCGGCGCGCTGGGGATCGCGGCGGCCCACGGCCAGCGCGCCATCGCCTACGGCGTGGACAGCGGGCGCATGAGCGACGCGCTGACGGCGTTCGCGCTCGAAAACGCGGCCGACGTCACGGTCGTCACGCGCAACGAGGCCGCGCGGGCGCAGCTCGGGGCCATCGGGATCGCGTCGTCCTCCGGCACCGACCCGGGGTGGGGATATCGCGACGCCACGCTCGACCACGCGGCGGCGGCCAAAGGGCCGCGCACCATCGCGATCTGTCCGAGCAACGCGTTCTGGTGGCCCACGGCTTCGGACGTCCCGCGCGCCAGGGAGCTCGACGCGCGCGGCGAACACAGCCCGCTGCGCTACAACAACTTCCATTTCCACAGCTGGGACGACAGGCGCGCCGCCGCCTATGACCACTACATCGACGAACAGGCGCGCATCGTCGACGGCTTCAGGCTCCGCGGCCTGGAACCCGTCCTCGTCGGCATGGACCGGCTCGACGCCGCCGCCTGCGCGGACGTGGCCGCCCGCGCCGCCATCGCGCCTGCGATCGTCCTGCGCGGCGAATCGTCGTTGAGCGAGGTGCTGCAGACGCTCACCCATGCCGAATGCGTCGTCACCACGCGTTTCCACGCGGCCTTGGTCGCGATCGCCCATGGCCTGCCGGTCTTCGGGCTGGCGATCGACGAACGGATCGAGCGATTGCTCGCGGACGCCGGCAGCGCCTCCTGGTGGGCGCGTGCCGACACGCCCGCGCCGTCGATCCGCGTGATGGCCGCCTTCGACCGGCTTTTCGCGGACGGGGCCGAGCGCGCCGCATTGCGCGCGCGCCACCTCGAATTCGCGTCGCGCCAAGCCGCTGCGTTCGAGGCGATGACGGCGCACCTGCCTTCCTGCGGCTAGGCCCGTTCCAGGCGAACGCGGCCCCTCGACCTGCGGCGCGCGACGCGGCGGCGCCGTGGCGCATGGAATAAATTGTCTCGGCACGGCCGTGCGGCGAAGATCATTGCATGAATGTTTCGCGGCTTTGCGCGCATAGTGCACAATCTCGCACCTCTTGGGGCTTTGAAAATGGAAGATCGCACGGGCTCGGGCAAGCCATCTTCGCCACCGGAGAGCGGCCCGCAAACGCTTGCGGCCGATGCCGGGCGAACGGTCGAAGACGGAGCCCGATCCATCCCAGGCCACTGCGCCAATGCGGCGTGGCCGCCGTCCGGCCCGATCGAATTGCGGCCGGGTTCCGGAGCGGACATCGAACCGGAACGGTCGTCGATGTACGCCGAGCGCCTGATCCAGGAATTGACGCTGCTGATCGAAACCAGGAGGGCACGGCTGAAGCATGCGCAGGCCGACCTGCCGATCCTGGACGGGGTGATGGGCCCGCACGATCTGCTCCACTGAAGGTCGCCACTGAGCGTCGCCCCGAGCGAGAACGCCCGAGCCGGGGTTGCATCGTGACGCATCTTTCCTGGGCCGCCGCTGGCGGCGCCGCTCGTCGGTGCGCGAGCCTGGCCGATCTCGCGCGCGTCGGCCGCGGCGGCTTCGTCTCAAGCCGCCATTGCGCGTCTCAATTGAGAATTACTAATTCGATTGCATCTTTGTCACGCAAATGACGCATTTACATTGCGTGAATTGCTCGAAATGCAATCCAAATTGCGAATAATTTTCAACCCTCTTGCAGCAAACTTTGCACAAGAGGAGAGAGATTCGGGAGCAATGCATCTTCGAGCGCAAGCTCGTACCGGATGAATGTCGAGGTGCGGGCCATTCGTTCCCGTTGCATTCCCCGGCCTCATCTCACTCACGGGATCCTGTGATCCTCCGGGCGTTCCAGGGCGCTCCGGATGGCTTCGGCCGTTCGGCGGATGATCACCGGCCCGGTCCCGGAGGGGTCGGGAAACAACCGGAGCGATGCGATCGCGCCGGGTTCAATGACATGCATCTACCTAGAGCCACCATGAACCAGCAAGACCAAACCAACTTTGCAATTCGCGTCGTCGCGGCCGCTTGCGCGGTGTTGATCTCCTCGACCGCCATGGCGGCCACCGAGATTTCGATGTACGGCATCGCCGATGTCTACATGGCCGTGCAAAAAGGCGACCGGACGGAGGTCGCGGTCGATTCCGGCGGCATCCAAGGTTCGCGCCTGGGCTTCAAGGCGTCGCACGACATCGCGACCGGCCTGAAGGCGATCGCCAAGCTCGAGGCCGGCATCGGCATCGACCAGGGCTCGTCGACCCAGGGCGGACGCACCTGGGGCCGTCAAGCCTACGCCGGGCTGACCGGCGACAGCTTCGGCACGCTCACGATCGGCCGCCAATACACGCCGACGTTCAACGCGATCGACAATGACGATCCGTTCGAAACCGGCGCCGGCAGCGTGCAGTCCAGCGGCATCATCACGACGACCGGCGGAACCCGCGCGAACAACTCGATCAACTGGGAATCGCCGACCTTCAGCAACATCACGTTCGACCTGATGTACGCCGCGGGCGAAACGGCCAAGCCCAACTCCAACAGCGACGCCTCCTTCATCGGCGCCGGCGCGCGCTACAGCGCCGGCCCCGCCGCGCTGGGCCTGGTCTACGGACACCAGAACCGGCAGGACAACACCCAGATCTCGACCAGCTCGCTGCTGCTGGAAGGCAGCTACGACTTCGGCACCTTCAGCCTGTCCGGCGGCGCGCAAGCCGTGCGCAACGCGACGCAAGTCGCGAACGTGTCGGACAACCGCGCCGAATACTACGCCGGCGTCCACATCCCCGTGGCCGGCGATCAAGTCTGGGCGGGCGCCGGCACCGGCAAGTACAACGGCGTCTCCAACACCCGCGCGACGCAATTCAGCTTGGCCTACCTGCACTTCCTCGACAAGAGCACCACGATCTACGGCGTGCTGACCTCGATCAGCAACGGCAGCAACGTGGCCTACACGACGGACACCGCCACGGGCAGCGGCCCCGCGGTGTCGGCCGGCAAGGACCCGACCGCCCTCGAAGTCGGATTCCGCTACAAGTTCTGACGCCTTGGCCGCCCGCATCGATGCGGGCCGGCAAGCACGTGCGAATCCGGCCGGAACCGCGTTCGGGTCCGGAGCGCACCACCG
>JBEVLR010000316.1:0-8612 GCA_040509075.1 Burkholderiaceae bacterium
CAGGCTGCCCTCCCCGGTCGGCGCAGCGTTGCGGCCGATGTGCCAGCTTGCCTGGCGCAGCGGTTGCAGCGCAGCCGGCCGAACCTCCTGAGCTGCGGCGTCTCTGCGGCCGGCGTGCCACAAGGGAGCGTCAGCGGACGACTGGCGCGGCGGCCGAGCCGCAGCGAACACGGCAAGGGCCGCCAGCGGCCCTGTAGCACTAGATGAGTCCACGCTCGGCGAACGACACCGCATCGGTCGTCGTCACGACCAGGTGATCCAGCACATTCACGTCCACCAACGCCAGCGCCGTCCTCAAAGACTTCGTCAAGACCTCATCGGCTCCACTGGGCTCGGCCACCCCTGAAGGATGGTTGTGCGCCAGGATCACCCCCGCGGCGTTCAATGCCAGTGCCTCCTTGACCACTTCTCGCGGATACACCGAGGTTTGCGTCACCGTGCCGCGGAACATCTGCCTGAATGCGATGAGTCGAAGCTGCGCATCAATGAACAGCACGCAAAACACCTCGTGCTCCAGTACACCGATCTCCAGGCGCAGGTAGTCCTTCACCGCCTGCGGCGAAGACATCGTGGCACCGCGCCGCACCCGATGCGACAACACGCGCCGCGCCTGCGACAGCACCTCTTCGGCTCGCGCATGGCGGTACTGGCCATCGACATCGCGCACCAGCAGCGCAGCGGAAGGGACAGCGTCAACGGACGAAGTGGAAGACAGCGACATGACGAACTCCGGTCTGTGTCGGGCGGGATTGCCCGAGACCGGCGCACCACGGCGCAGCGCAGCCGTCAAGGTTCGAAGACGGCCGCAGGCCGCAAGCGATCGCCCTTGGCGAGCGCGCAGACCTTGACGGTGAGAACGACGTGGTACCGTGGGTCGATACGGCAAGCCCCCCCTCTCCTCGTTCACCTTCACGCCGTAATTGGACTCATCCAGCAATACGCAAATCACGCCGCGCGCAACGGGATGACATTCCGGCCTGCGGCCAGGCCTTCAACGCGGTCGGACAAGTATTGGAGAGCCCTCTTCCGATCTGCAGCCAGCTCGATGTGGCTATAAGCCGCCACGGTTGCATTCTTTTCGCTGTGCGCCAGCAAGAGCTCGACGACGTCGCGGCCGAAGCCATGTTCGCGCAGCAGAGTTGCTGCCGTACCTCGCGTCCCATGGGGGCTGAACTCGGGTACGCCGAAGTCGATGCGCTTGAAGAAGTGGTTCAACGTCACGTCGCCCATGGGCACGCTGCCGCGGAAGATCGACGGGAAAACGTATTCGCCGTGCCCCGTCAGCTGGTGCACCTGACGCAGGATCTCGATGGCCTGATGCGATAGGAACACACGATGCGGCTTGCCCATCTTCATACGTTCCGCCGGGATGTCCCACTGCGCGGCGTCGAGATCGAACTCCAGCCACTTCGAGCGCAGCAGTTCGCTCTTACGAGTCATCGTGAGCAACAGCAGCTTGGTCGCTGCGATCGTCGTGACATGCGCGCCTTGATCGTCGAGCTTGCGCCAGAACGCGCCAAGTTCCTTCTCGCTCAGGTGCCGATGATGTTCGACAGGTGCGCGCCGGATGGCCCCGCGCAGCGGTTGTGCCGGGTTCGTTGTCACCAGCAGGTTGCGTATGGCGTGGTTGTAGATTTGCTGCACGATCACGCGAATGCGCTCGGCCGTCACAGCGGTGTCGGCCCGCGCTTTGATGATCGCCAGCACGTCGCCCGGCTGCACTTCGTCGAGTTGCATATCGCCGATGGCTGGATAGACGTAGGCGTCCAGCCATCGCACGGTCTGAGCCACGTACCCGCCGGATCGATAGAACAAGGTCTCGTCGAGCCAGCGTTTGGCGAAGGTGCTGAAGGTCAGGCGCCGGGCGTCGGCGAGCTTCTGCTCTTTCGATAGAACCTGCTTGGCTTTTGCCGGACTTTGCCCACGCTCGACCAGGGCTCGCAGTTCCTCGTGGCGGTCGCGAGCCTGCTTGATGGTGAAGGCCGGGTAGGCGCCGATCGTCACCTTCTCGCGCTTACCGTTGAGGTGGTACTTGAAGCGCCAGGTCTTGCTGCCGGACGGCAGAACTTCAAGTTGCAAGCCGCCGCCATCGGCCAGCGCATAGGCCTTTTCGCGCGGCTTGGCGTTGTCGATCGTCGCAGGCTTGAGGGTGTAGTTGACGTGGCGCATTTCTGTCACCTGGCCGAAGCCATGGCCCCATGATGGCCCCAAATATGGCCCCGCTGCGCTTGGAAGTCAATGAACCCCTTGGAACACCAAGAAACAGAAAACCCCAGTCGAATCAACGATCTGGGGTTCTTTGCGAGACCGGATGGGACGCCCTGGAACGTCCCTGGCAGATGTCACATGTGGTCGATCATCACCTGACCGAAGCCCGAGCAGGACACCTGCGTGGCGCCGTCCATCAGGCGCGCGAAGTCGTAGGTGACTTTCTTGCTGAGGATCGAGCGCTCCATCGACGCGATCACGCGGTCGGCCGCTTCGATCCAACCCATGTGGCGCAGCATCATCTCGGCGGAAAGGATCTCGGAGCCGGGGTTGACGTAGTCCTTGCCGGCGTACTTGGGTGCCGTGCCGTGCGTCGCTTCGAACATCGCAACGGAGTCCGACAGGTTGGCGCCCGGAGCGATGCCGATGCCGCCCACTTGCGCGGCGAGCGCATCGGAGATGTAGTCGCCATTGAGGTTCAGCGTGGCGATGACCGAGTATTCGGCCGGGCGCAGGATGATCTGCTGCAGGAACGCGTCGGCGATCGAATCCTTGACGGTGATGTCTTTGCCGGTCTTCGGATTCCTGAACTTGCACCACGGCCCGCCGTCGATCAGCTCGGCGCCGAATTCCTTCATGGCCAGCGCATAGCCCCAGTCGCGGAAGCCGCCCTCGGTGAACTTCATGATGTTGCCCTTGTGCACCAGCGTGACGGAGGGCTTGTCGTTGTCGATCGCGTACTGGAACGCCTTGCGCACCAGGCGCTCGGTGCCTTCCCTGGACACCGGCTTGATGCCGATGCCCGAGGTGTCGGGGAAGCGGATCTTTTTGACCCCCATCTCGTCGATCAGGAACCTGATCAGCTTCTTGGCCTTGTCGCTTTCCGACTCATACTCGATGCCCGCGTAGATGTCTTCCGAATTTTCGCGGAAGATGACCATGTCGACTTTTTCCGGCGCCTTGACCGGCGACGGCACGCCTTTGAAATACCGCACCGGGCGCAGGCAGACGTAGAGATCGAGTTCCTGGCGGAGCGCGACGTTCAGGGAGCGGATGCCGCCCCCGACCGGCGTGGTCAACGGCCCCTTGATGGAGACCACGTATTCCTTGACGATGGCCAGCGTCTCGGGCGGCAGCCAGACGTCGGGGCCGTAAACCTTCGTCGACTTCTCGCCGGCGTAGATTTCCATCCAGTGGATCTTGCGCTTGCCGCCATACGCTTTCGCGACCGCGGCGTCGACCACCTTGAGCATCACCGGCGTGATGTCGGCGCCTGTGCCGTCCCCTTCGATGAAAGGGATGATCGGCTGATCGGGAACGTTCAATGAGAAATCGCTGTTGACAGTGATCTTCTGACCGCCCGCGGGCACCTTGACATAGTCGCTCATTTGGCTTTTCTCCACGCTGCACTGGGAACGGGCGCCGACGCGCCCGAAAAAAAAGAATTCTAGTCCACAAGATCGATGTCAACCGTCGAGCGGGACGAAACGTTTCACTGCTGCTACGCCCTGACGGGAAAGCACTTCCAACATTATTTGAGGTAACTGCAATGACCAAGATCCTGGCTGCCCTGATCGCTTCTTCGCTGTTCGCCGTCGGCGCTTTCGCCGCCGATGCCGCTTCGGCCCCCAAGAAGGCCAAGACCGAACACAAGGCTTCCAAGAAGGCTGAAAAGGCTGCCTCGGCCGCTTCCAAGTAAAGCTTGGAGCACGCGGGAAACGCGCCGGCTCCCGGAACGTCTCCTCGATGCGCACTCGCCCGGCCGATGCCGGGCGTTTTCGTTTCCGCGCACCGTTTTTTGCGCGTCGGCCGTCATCCAGCGGTCGGGCCTCGGGGAAATCCTTCAGCCTTCCCCTGCGCCCTTATCGGCGGCGATGTGGCGGATGGCGTGCCCCGCGCTGTCGTATTCGCGCCAGCGTCGCCGGCCGGCTTCGCGCTGTTCCGGCGCCAGCCCGATGATGGCGATGAGCTTGTCGAACGCGGAGACGTCGCCCAGCGGGTGAGCCGCGAGCGCGACCGCGACACGGCAGCCCGGCGGCGCCTGCGCGCCGTCTTTCACCAGCACCACCGGCGTGTTCGCCACGCGCGACGCATCCACGCCGTCGCGGGGCAGCAGGATGTGCGGCACGAACTCGAGCGGCTCGAAAGTCCACAGCGCCTGGTCGAGCCGGTCGAGCGCCTCCGGCTCCCCATGCACCGCGACCCGGGCCCCCGACCGGTAGGCCTTGCGCAGCAACCGGCACGCATAATCCAGCGGATCGGCGATCCCGGTATGGAACGCCACGTCGGTCATCGGCGGAAATTCATTTCGCCCTGGCCATCACGAAATGCGTCAGCAGCGGCACGGGCCGGCCGGTCGCCCCCTTCGCCGCTCCGGAACGATGCGAGGTGCCCGCGATGTCCAGGTGCGCCCAGGGGAACTTCGACGCGTATCGCTGCAGGAACTTCGCCGCCGTGATCGACCCGCCGGCGCGGCCGCCGATGTTGGCCATGTCGGCGAAATTGCTCTTCAGCAGCTCGTCGTATTCGTCGTCGAGCGGCATGCGCCAGGCCGGGTCGAGCCCCGCCGACGACGCGGCCAGCAGTTCGGCGGCCAGCGCGTCGTCGGGGGAAAACAGGCCGCTGTTGTGGTTGCCCAGCGCGATCACGATCGCGCCGGTCAGCGTGGCGATGTCGACCACCGCCGCGGGCTTGAAGCGCTCGGCGTAGGTCAGCGCGTCGCACAGGATCAGCCGGCCCTCGGCGTCGGTGTTCAGGATCTCGATGGTCTGGCCCGACATGCTGGTGACGACGTCGCCGGGCTTGGTCGCCTTGCCCGAAGGCATGTTGTCGCAGGTCGGGATCAGGCCGACGAGGTTGACCTTGAGCTTCATTTCGGCGACGGCGCGCAGCGTGCCCAGCACGCTGGCGGCGCCGCACATGTCGAACTTCATCTCGTCCATGTCCGAGCCCGGCTTCAGCGAGATGCCGCCGGTGTCGAACGTGATGCCCTTGCCGACCAGCACCACCGGCGCATCCTTGCGATGGCCGCCCTTCCACTGCGCGACGATGAACTTGGGAGGCTCCTCGGAGCCGCGCGCCACCGACAGGAACGAACCCATGCCGAGCTTCTCGCACTGCTTGCGATCGAGCACCTCGACCCCCAGCCCGTGCGACTTGACCATCGCCAGCGCCTGCTCGCCGAGGAAGGTCGGGGTCGCGATGTTGGCGGGCAGGTTCGCGCATTCGCGCGCCAGATCCATGCCCGAAACGATCGCCGCGCCGACGGCGAGGCCCGCCTTCACGGGCGCGGCGGCCGCTTTCGGCACGACGTACGACAGCTTGGCCATCGCGGGCGCCGCCGAGGCGCTCGGCTTCGTGCGGGTGTAGTGGTAGGCGGCATCGCCGGCGGCCACGGCCAGCGCTTCGGCATGCGCCGCGGTGGCGCCGCCGCCGACGACCGCGACATGCTTCGCGGGCCCGCCCTTCAAGGCGGACAAGCCGCTGGCCACGGCGGCCTTGAAGGCCTTGGCGCTGCCGTCGCGCGCGACGGCCAGCACGACGCGGCCGGCCTTCACGCCGGCCAGGCGCGGCAGGTACAGCGAACGGCCGGCCTTGCGCTCGAGATCGCCGCCCTTGATCGCGTCGGCCAGCGCGGCATCGACCGGCGCGCCGAACGGCGGCAGGTCGCCCGTGGCCGGCAACACCGCGACGAGGGCGTCGGCGTTGACGCCCGAAATACCCGCTTCGGGCAACGCCAGGGTTTGGAAGTCCATAGAAGGCTCGCAGGCTCGATTGGCGATAATCGGGCGATGTTATTCGATTCGACCGTCCGCAAGGAGTTGGCGCGCAGCTTCGCGGCGACGCTGATGGTGATCCTCACCATTTTCATGACGAACCTCGTGATCCGGACGTTGGGGCTGGCCGCGAACGGCACGGTGGCCGCGCAGGACGTCCTGTTCATCTTCACGCTGCTGGCGCTGCAGACCTTGCCCACGATCCTGGCGCTGTCGCTGTTCATCGGCATCATCGTCAGCCTCGGCCGGATGTATCGCGACAGCGAGATGGCGATCTGGTTCTCGAGCGGCATCGGGCTCGAGCGCTTCATCCGCCCGGTGCTGGCCGTCAGCTGGCCGGTGATCGCGCTGATCGCCGGGCTGATGCTGGTCGTCTGGCCTTGGAGCTACGGCCAGTACAACGAATTGCGCCAGCGTTTCGAGCAGCGCGCCGACGTGCTGCGCGCGTCGCCCGGCCAATTCCAGACCTCGGCCGACGGCCACCGCGTCTTCTTCGTCGAGAAGGCGGGTTCGGGGCAGGCGGGCGGCGGGCGCAACGTGTTCATCCTGAGCGACCTCGGCACGAAGGAATCGGTCGCCGTTTCGCAATCGGGCAAGCTGGAGAACGTCGGCGACGCCCGCTTCCTCGTGCTCGATTCCGGCCACATGCAACAGGTGGACAAAACGACCGGCGAACATACCCACGTCGAATTCGAGCACTACCGCCTGCACGCGGGCGAGAGCGGCGCGATGGCTTCCGGCAATTCGTCGCCGCGCGCGCTCGACACGTTGGAGCTGCTGGGCGCGGGCGGCGCCGCGAACATGGGCGAGCTCACCTGGCGCCTGGGGTTGATCCTGGGAGCGGCCAACCTGCTGCTCATGGGCATCGGGCTGTCGGCGACCAATCCGCGCCGCGCCAGCAACTGGAGCCTGCTGTTCGCGCTGCTGTCCTTCGTCATCTACTACAACTTGCTGAACCTGTCGCAGGCTTGGGTCGCCAACGGGCGCCTCAACGTGGCCGTGGCGCTGGTCGGGCTGCACGGGCTCGCGCTGCTGGCCGGGTACGGCCTGATCTGGTGGCGCGAGCACGCGACGGTGGTGCATCCGCTGCGGCTGCTGCCGGGCCGGAGCGCGCGATGAAGACCGTCCGCCAGCTGCTCTACCGCGATGTCTTCTGGTCGGTCTTCTTCGTCACGATCGCTTTCGTGGCGCTGTTTTTCTTCATCGATTTCGTCGACGAGATGAGCCGCGTGGGCCGCAACGGCTACACGCCGGGGGCGGCCGCGCTCGCCACGCTGCTGGAGCAGCCCGGCCACGTCTACGAGCTGTTCCCGATCGCCGTGCTGATCGGCACGATCTATTCCATGGCGCGCCTCGCCCAGTCGTCGGAGTTCACCATCCTGCGCACGGCCGGCCTCGGCCCGAGCCGGGCGCTCAGCCTGCTGGGCGTGATCGGGCTGCTGTTCGCGCTGCTGACGTTCTGCCTCGGCGAATACGTGACGCCGCGCAGCGAGCAGGCGGCGGCGTTCCTCAAGGCGCGTTTCGGCATGGGGCTGGCCATCGGCCGCACCGGCGCGTGGCTCAAGGAACATCGCCAGGATCCGGACGGGGAACGCGGCGTCACCGTCAATGTGCGCGGCGTGGGCAAGGACGGCGAGCTGACCGGCGTGCGCATCTACGAGATGGACAACGGCGGCCGGCTCATCCGGAGCATCGCGGCCGGCCACGCGCTCGTCGCCCGCGCCCGCAACGTGCACGAATGGACGCTGATGGACACGACCGAGACCCTGTGGACCGCACCCGGCCCGAACGGCGCCGAGCCGCGCATACGCGTCACGAAGGCGGCGCGGATGGCGTGGCCGACCACGCTGAACGCCTCCGTGGCCGCCGCCGCGGTGCTGCCGATCCAGAGCATGGGCGCCGTCGACCTGTGGCGCTACAGCACCCATCTGGCGGAGCAGGAGCAGGCGTCGCAGACCTACCGCATCCAATTCTGGAAACGCGTGCTCTACCCGTTCGCCTGCCTGGTGATGGTCGCGCTCGCGCTCCCGTTCGCGTACCTGCACGCGCGCGCCGGCGGGGTCAGCGTGAAGGTGTTCGGCGGCGTGATGCTCGGCATCAGCTTCGTGCTGCTGAACAACGTCGTCGGCCATCTCGGCCTGCTGCGCGACTGGACGCCCTGGATCGCCGCCTCGGCGCCGAGCGCGCTCTACCTGCTGTTGTCGATGTCGGCGTTCGCGTGGCTGGTGAGGTTCCGATGAGCGCCCGCCCGCCCACCGCAGGCGCTCGCGAAGGCCGCCCGTGAACCCGACGCGGGTGGGCGTCCTGCTGCTGGCGCACGGCGCGCGCGATCCGTCCTGGGCCACGCCTTTCCGGGCCGTCGCGGAGCGCGTGCGCGCGGCGGCCTCCGATGCCATCGTTCGGCTCGCCTACCTGGAGCTGATGGCGCCGAGCCTGGAGGATGCCGGCCTCGAGCTGGCGCGCGCGGGGTGCGTCCGGATCGACGTGGTTCCCCTCTTCCTCGGCGCGGGCGGCCACGTGCGGCGCGACGTGCCCGCCAAGCTCGATGCGCTTCGGCGGGCGCATCCCGGGATCTCCTGGCGCCTGCACGACGCGCTCGGCGAAACGCCGCGCGTCGTCGCGGCGCTC